>JAHEFN010000067.1 GCA_024640185.1 Gemmatimonadota bacterium
GCCGCAGTTCTTCGCCATAGACCCACGAGGCCGTGCCGTACTTGATGCGAGGCTCCTCGCTGCCGTCGGTGGTGATCGGTCGCTCCGCGGTCCCGTCGGCATTGGCCATCCAGAGATTGCGGTCGCGGTAGATCGCCTTGAGCGACGAGTCGGGGGAAAACTCCTCCGCGACCTGCCGGCCCCGGGCTGGCCCCCCGCGACGTCCCGGCCCGCGTGCGCCATCCGCCGCCGAATCAGCCGGCAGTTCCGCCGCGGATCGGGCACTGAGGTCATAGCGCCAGCGCGTGCCATCCCGACTGAACTCGAATGACTTGCCGTCATCGGCCCATCGGGCGGCAATGGCCCCCGACTTGAGCGCGGTGCGGAGCTTGGGAGCCATCTCGGTATAGCGGGCGTAGCCTGGCATCTCCTTGAGGCGGTCCTGGGCCGTGAGGGTCAGCGCCGGGAGGGTGACCAGCGCGGCGAGGAGCGGCAAACGAAGGAGACGAAGGGGAAATGGGCGCACGACGGCGACTCCGGAGTCGAGGAAGATCGGTTTGGGAGGGGAGAAGGGCCCCAGACCCATACGCGTGGCGCCCGGCACGGGTTGCACCGGGCTGGGGGGGGGTCAGCGCCCCGGGCGCAACTCGGCCAGCGCCGTCTTCAGGGCCTCGTAGGAGGTGGGATCAAGTTCGGCGAACGGCTTCATGACCGCGTGAATGCGACCCTCAGCGTCGATCACGTACAGGAATCGCGACTCGAAGCCCCGGTCCTCGCGAAACGCTCCATACGCCTTCCCCGCGACGCCCTCGACGTCGGCGGCGAAACGGAACGGAAACCGTTCGTCCTCGGCCCAGGAGGCAAGCACCGCAGCCGGGTCATTGGAAATCGCGATCAGGGCGACGTCCGTGCCGAAGATCTCGGCATACCGGTCGCGGTAGGCCTTCATCTGGATCGTACAGCCCGAGGTCCTCGCCCTGGGGAAGAACGCGAGCACCACCGGTGTCCCGCGCAGCGACGAGAGGGTGAGCGGCGCCTTGGCGACGCCATCCTGGGTGGCAACCGTCAGCGTCCAGTCCGGGGCGAGGTCGCCGACCGCCGGACCACCGGATTGGGCAAGGAGACCGGCGGGGGCAACCAACAGTGCGGCGAACCAGAGGTTCCTGGGGAACGACATCATCAAGTCCTCAGCGTGTGGAAGTGACGCGCCAGATCTTGCCAGCGCCATCGGAGGCAATGTACAGCGACCCGTCGTGCCCGATCGCGACGCCACTGGCTCGCAGGCCCGTCACGGAATCCGTGGCGGTCGCGAAGGTGGAGTACTCGCCGGTCGGCTGGCCATCACGGAACGGTATGAAGACGACCCGGTATCCGGCCTGGGGCAACGGTGCCCGATTCCACGAGCCGTGGAAGGCGAGGAACGCGCCGCCCTGGTACGCCGGACCGAATGACGCGTGGGTATAGAACGCCAGGGCGAGCGGGGCCCAGTGCCCCGGAAAACCGATCGCCGGCTGGGTCTTCTCGGCACACTCGCCCTCCCGTACGCCGTCCCCGCCGTATTCCGGTGCCAGCACCTTGCGGCCCGCGATCGGGTCATGGTAGCAGTAGGGCCAGCCGTAGTCGGCCCCCTCCGTGACCGGACCGAACTCCTCGGACGGCTTCTCCGCATTGTCTTCATCGCTGAAGCCGGGCCAGCTATTGAGCCGGTCGCGGCCGTGGACCGCCGCCCAGAGGACACCGGTCGTCGGCTCGATGGCCAGGGCCATCGCATTGCGAAGCCCCGTCGCCCAGCGTCGCCCGGTTGTCGGCGTCTGTCCCGTGGCGGCGGCATCATACCGCCAGATCCCGGCGCGCGTCGGCAACTCGGCACAGGGGCGTTGGCCGGCGACCTGGGCACCTCGCGCGGCCGCGCAGGCATTGCTGGCGGAACCATGGTCGACATAGAGCGCCCCATCGGCCCCGATGGTGAGGGTGGTCGCGCCATGCCCGCCATCGCTGGGGAGCCCGGTCACCACCTCGACCCCCTCACCGGCAAGGCCGAAGCGGCCCGCCTGCCACGGATAGCGAACGATCCGATCGTTGAAGCCGAGGAAGACGGACCCATTGGCGAAGGCCACCCCGGTGGCGCTCCCGGTCACCACCTGCTCCGAGCGATCGGCGTGACCATCACCATCGGCGTCGCGGAGCACGGTCATCCCGCCACCACCGCGGCTCTGCTGAGCCACGAAGAGGTCGCCGTTGGGAGCCACCACCAGATGTCGCGGGCCGACAAGCTCGGCGAAGAGGGTGGCGCAGAAGCCGTCGGGGAGTGTCAGCCCGCCATTGTCAGGATCACACGCCTCGCGACCGCTGCCGAAGGCGGCGAGGGAGGCGGCAGAGCCGAGAACCAGAGCAAGAGGAAGCAGTCTCATCGTTGTCTCACGGGACAGGGATCATGAACAGGAGACCAGGCAGGAAAGGACCGCAGGACCATGTCGGATGTCGCGTTCAGGGCCGCGGTGCCAGGTCGCCGGGGAGCCTTGGCGACGCGAGCAGCTCCCCGAAGACCCGCCAGCGCTCGCTCATCTCGGCACCGCCGACCCGTTCGACATACTGGGCGACCATGTCGCGGCCGAGATTGTAGTTGATGACGTAGCTGCGGTAGGTCTCGATGAACCGCAGGGTCTTGGCAGCGGCCGCCGGCTCCTGCAACCAATAGTGTTCCATCGCCGCGACGGCCGCGGTCGAGTCGATCTCGCCGTCAAGATACCGCCGGGCCACCATATTGCGGGCGTAGTTGAGCCCAGCCATCGCCTCCCGCACCGCGGCATTCTGCTCGGCGATCGCCGGATCGAGGCCCGCCAGCGGAAAGAGCGAGTCACGCTCGAAGGCAGTCCGGGCTTCGCCCGGGAACGCCATTTCGATGCCGTAGTTGGCGCTGCCCTCGGCAATCAGCGATTGCGGCGAGAAGAGTGGGTAGACCGACAGTTCGACCCATCCCCGTTCGTCAACCAGCGCCCGCTCCAACGAGGCGTTGTAGACGTGGTGACCAGGGTATCCCTCGTGGCACGCCAGGTCGATCGCGCGGTCGACGGCGATCGGGAAGTCGAGGTTGACCTGGATGAGGGAGACACTGCCACCCTGATACCAGTTGTAGGCGTTCCAGGATGTCCCGGTGAGGTACTCCAGGTCGAATCGTTCGCCCTCGGGGAGCGGCAAGTGGGCCATCGTGCGCGCCCGGCACGCGGCGATCGCCACCTTGAAGACCGTGTCCACCTGCGCCGCGGGGATCATGACCCGGGCACGAAACGCTTGGTACCGCTCCGCCAACGAGGCGTCGCCCGGGATGAGCTGGTCGAGAGCACTCAGCAGCGAATCGAAGTGGGCATCGTCGAAGTGCGGCGGCGTCGCATCGTAGAGGCCCCGTGCCTCGACGTCGAAACGGCTCTGCTCGCCGGCGAGCATCCGGGCCCTGAACGCCATCGACCCGAGCTGGGTGCGCAGATAGCGATGCCGCATCTGGTCCATCGAATCGGCGTAGGCGGGCACCACGTCGCCGAGGATGGCCGACAACGAGTCAACGCCGGCCGTGATCGCCTCGAGCGAGAGGGCGTCGCGGTCGGCAATCGCCCGCAGGGAGTCAGGGCCGTAATAGGCATCGACGTAGTTCGCGTCGTGCTGCCCCATCGACAGTGCCAGGACGACGTATTGCGTCGCGACCGCATCGAGCGGGGAGGGATCGGGCGCCGCGGGCGCGCAGGCCGACATGGCAAACGAGAGGAGCAGCAGTCGACGCATCGAGACTCCAGACTGGGGACCCAGCAGCCGGGGATCACCTCTCGATGGGGGCACCCGGACGGACCATGAAGATACGGCCGTGGTCGTCATCGGAGAGGAAGAGGTGGCCGTCTGCGGCGATGGCGACCCCGCTCAGGCGGAGCGCCCCGGGGCCCTGGCCGGAAACCGCGAAGATGCGCTGGGGGCCTAGAGGGGCTCCCAGCGAGTCGAGTGTGACGAACAGGGCGTAGTGGCCGTCCTCCGGGAGCGGCCGGCGACCCCGGGAACCGTGAAAGACCAGGAAGGCACCGTGCCGCCATCCCTCCGGGAGGGCGTCGGTACTGAACGTCAACGCCATGGGGGCCCAGTGCCCAGGGAAGACCCTGGCGGGGAGGGTCTTCGACTCACAGTCGGCACGGGGATCAGCCACGCCCTGATACTCGGGAGCCCTGACCAGGGTGGGAGTACCCTCTGGAGACCACCGTGGCATGCAATACGGCCAGCCATGGTCGCTGCCCGGAATCACCTCGAACAGCATCTCGGCGGGTTGGAGTGCAGACTCCTCGTTGGTCCATCCCCACCGCCTGTTGAGGGCATCGCGTCCGTGGCCCATCGCCCAGATTCGGTCGGTGCGCGGATCCACCGCGATCGGCATGGCGTTCCGCAGCCCGGTGGCCACCCGCTCCTGCCTCCACGGCTCGCCGGCTCCCTCCCCCGGCACCAACCTCCAGATCCCCGCACGGGTCTCCAGGTCGGGACATGGCAACCTCCCGGGAGCTCGTTCGTCACCCGGCGCACAGTTGTCACTCGCCGATCCGAACGAGACATAGACGGATCCATCGGGGTGCACCGCGATCCCCTTCTGGTTGTGCGCGTAGCCGTAATCGAGATACGGCAACCCCTCCGCCAACCACTCCATCTCCCCCGTCGGCTCGGCGGCCTGGGCAGGCCAGCGCCATCGAACAATCGCCTTCTCCGAGGCGAAGTAGAGCCAATCGCCCGCCCACGCCACGCTGTGCCCGCCTTCGCCATGGCCGAACTCGGTCACCAGATCCGCGATGCCATCGCCGTCCGTGTCTCGAAGGATGACGATCCCGGGCGCGGTGCGCCGCGCCGCCACCACGGCACCACTCGGATGGACCACCAGGTGTCGGACAGGACCCAGGTTATCGGCGAACGGCATCACGCAGAATCCATCCGGGACGCTGACGTGGATCAGGTAGCCATCGCAGTCGCGCCCAGATTGGGCCATCGCGGTGGCTGGCAACAGGAGAAGCAGGAGCCCAGGAAGGAAACGAAGCACGGATGACTCCGGGGATGCGCGCGGTGAGGATCCCCAAAACTATGGCGACGACTCGTCCACCGACACTGCAGCCGACCGCGCCACACCCTCCGCCCGGGCCAGCCCCCCCGCAATGTCCGCCACCAGGTCACGGGCATCCTCGATGCCGACGGAGAGGCGCAGGAGATCGTTGCCGATGCCGGCGCACCGGCGCGCGGCAGGATCCATGGCTGCGTGGGTCATCGTCGCCGGATGCGCCACCAGGGACTCCACCCCGCCGAGTGACTCCGCCAGGGTGAACAGCTCGAGGCCGCGCACGAACGCCTCGACCGCCGCCTCGCCGCCGTGGAGTTCGAACGACACCATCGCGCCAAAGCCGTGCTGCTGCCGCCGAGCGATCTCGTGCCCGGGGTGATCGGCACATCCGGGATACCAGACCCGGCGCACGACCGGTGCGGCCACCAGGGCCTCGACCACGGCGGCGGCGTTCTCCGCATGAATCCGGGTCCGGGCATGCAGGGTCCGCAAGCCCCGGAGGGCGAGATAGGCATCAAACGGCGAGCCGGTGAGCCCCAGGCAGTTGGCCCACCAGGCGAGCTGTTCACCGATGGTGGGGTCGGCTGCCACGATCGCGCCCCCGACCATGTCGCTGTGCCCGTTGAGATACTTGGTCGTGGAGTGCACCACGACATCGGCACCGAGCGCGATCGGTTGTTGCCAGACCGGCGAGAGGAAGGTGTTGTCGGCCACCACCAACGCCCCCGCGGCATGTGCCTCGGTGGCGACCTCGGCGATATCGGTGATCCGCAGCAGTGGATTGCTGGGCGTCTCGATCCAGACCAGCCGTGGGTCCCGTGCCATGGCCGTCCGCCGAGCCACCGGATCGGCGAGGTCGACGAAGGCCACCTCGAACTGGCCGCGACGGTCGGCATGGGTGAGCAAACGATGCGTCCCCCCGTAGCAATCGTGTGTGGCGACGATCAACTGACCCGGGTCGAGCAGCTGCACACACGTCGTCACCGCGGCCATCCCGGTGGCGGTGATGATCCCTGTTGCCCCGCCCTCAAGGTCGGCGATCGCCTCACCGAGCAGGTCCCGCGTCGGATTGCCGGAGCGGGTGTAGTCGTACCGACCCTTGCGGCCGAGTCCCTCGAAGGCGAAGGTCGACGAGAGGTGGATCGGGGGCACCACCGCACCGTGATGCCGATCGGAAGCCACCCCGGCCCGCACCGCGCGGGTCACCGGACTAGTGTCGCAGGCCATGCCGGCCTCCCTCGCCGAGGCCGGCGTGCACCACGCCGCCGACCGTCTCGATCTCCTTGAGAAAGGCATCATGGCCGTATCGTGAGGCCGCCTCATGCAGGCGACATTCCCCACCATGGCGATCCCGGAGTTCCCGGAGTTGCCAGAGCGGTACCAGCTGATCCTCGACCACCCCGAACAGTGTGGTCGGCGTGGTGATCGCCCCGGGATCAACGCCGTGCAGGTCGAGTGACTCCGACAAGGACAGGTAGCGTCGGGCATCGAATCGTGCGGCGAATGTCCGTCCCCCGTGCTCGAGGTACTCCTCGACGGGGAAGCGCGGGACGTCTTCCACCCATCGTGGCTCGACGGCAAACCGTTCGGCGAACTCTCCGGCACTCCGGTAGGTCGTGATCCCAAGCCCCCGTGCGATGGCGATGCCGGTCGTGGGCACGCCAGCGAGCAGCCCGAGTTGGACGATGCGCCGCTGGAGCACTCGGTGCGCCGTGGCCATCGGGTGCGGGGCGTGGGCGGCGGAGAGCACCACGAGACGACCGACCCGCGTCGGGTACCGCACGGCAAAGGCGAGGGCCACCATGCCGCCATACGACGCGCCGACAATCGCCTCCAACCGGTCGATGGCGAGATGGTCCATCACCCGGGCCAGTCCGTCGGCCTGATCGGCGGTGGTGACCGGACGGTCGATCGCCGTCAGCCAGTCGATGCCCAGGACCCGATGACGGTCAGTGTCGATTGCCCGACCGGGGCCGATGAGGGCTTGCCACCAGCCGGGCGACGGATCACCGGCGGTGGCCGTCAGATGGCGGTCGGCCGAGATCCCGCCCAGGGCAGCGATCACCGGGCTGCGGGCAGGGCCGCAGATCTCGAACTCCGGCGGCGTCAGGGTGGTCACGGGAAGGGTCCCCGTGCGGGAACGGGGATGGGGTCGACAGGTGGACATCATGCTGCCCTCGGGCCAGGGGTCGTCGTCGTCCCCGGACGCGCAAAGCGCCCGGGGCGTGAGTTGGCCGCCAGGCGCGATCGCGATTTAGCAATTGTTTAACGTGGCTGCAAGCAGCGGCAAATGACCACGGGGTCCTTCGATTGTGGCCGCATCCTAACCGCGAGAATCCGTGCCCGTCAAGCGTCCCGCTCGCCGGCAGCCGATTCCCTGCTATCTTCGCCCCCATGAGCCAGCAATACGTCTTCACGATGCGCGACCTCCGCAAGGTGGTCCCTCCGACCAGGGAGATCCTCAAGGGGATCAACCTCTCGTTCTTTCCCGGTGCCAAGATCGGGGTGATCGGCAGCAACGGCTCCGGCAAGTCCACCCTGCTCCGGATCATGGCGGGGGTGGATACCGAGTTCCTCGGCGAGGCCCGGCCGGCCGATGGTTTGCGGATCGGCTATCTCCCCCAGGAACCCGTCCTCGACCCGGCGAAGGACGTCCGCGGCAATGTCGAGGAGGGACTGCAGCCGGTCCGCGACCTGTTGACGGAGTTCGAGACGATTTCGGCGCGGTTCGCCGAGCCGATGAGCGACGATGAGATGACGGCACTGCTCGACAAGCAGGCTGCCGTTCAGGACAAGATCGAGGCAGCCAACGCCTGGGACCTCGACCGTACCCTCGACATCGCCATGGACGCCCTGCGGCTGCCACCCGGCGACGCCGACGTCACCACACTCTCCGGCGGTGAGAAGCGCCGGGTGGCGCTCTGCCGGCTGCTGCTGAGCAAGCCCGACATGCTGCTCCTCGATGAGCCCACCAACCACCTCGACGCCGAGTCGGTGGCTTGGCTCGAGCGGTACCTGCAGGAGTTTCCGGGGACCGTCGTCGCGATCACCCACGACCGCTACTTCCTCGACAACGCCGCCGAGTGGATCCTCGAACTCGACCGGGGCGCTGGCGTCCCCTGGAAGGGGAACTACTCCAGCTGGCTCGACCAGAAGCAGCGCAAGCTTGCGACCGAGGAGAAGCAGGCCAGCGCCAGGCAACGCACCCTCGAGCGGGAATTGGAATGGGTGCGGATGTCACCGCGAGGCCGCCAGGCCAAGAGCAAGGCCCGGCTCTCCGCCTACGAGACCCTCGTGGCGGAGGAGGAGAAGGCTGACGAGCGCGGCCACGAGATCCTGATCCCGCCCGCACCGAGGCTCGGTGACGAGGTGGTCATCGCCAAGGGCGTGGCCAAGGGGTACGGCGACCGGCTGCTGTTCGAGAAGATGGAGTTCGCCCTGCCCCGAGGCGGGATTGTTGGCGTCATCGGCCCCAATGGTGCCGGCAAGACCACCCTCTTCCGAATGATCATGGGCCAGGAGACGGCCGATGGTGGCGAGTTGGTGGTCGGCAAGACGGTGGTGCCGAGTTACGTCGACCAGTCACGCGAGGCGCTCGACGGCGACCAGACCGTCTTCCAGGAGATCGCCGGAGACTACGACGTGCTCGAGTTCGGCAAGCGGACCATCAACTCACGCGCCTACTGCTCGTGGTTCGGGTTCCGGGGACCCGACCAGCAGAAGCAGGTCGGCACCATGTCGGGGGGCGAACGGAATCGCCTGCACCTCGCCAAGCTGCTCAAGACAGGTGGCAACCTCCTGTTGCTCGACGAGCCGACCAACGATCTCGACGTCGACGCGCTGCGGGCCCTCGAGGATGCGCTGCTGACCTTCTCCGGCTGTGCCGTGGTCATCTCCCACGATCGCTGGTTCCTCGACCGGATTGCCACCCACATCCTGGCCTTCGAGGGCGACTCCGAGGTGGTCTGGTTCGAGGGGAACTACCAGGACTACGCCGCCGACCTGAAGAAGCGGAAGGGTGTCGCCGCCGACCAGCCGCACCGGATCAAGTACAAGAAGCTGGCGCACTGAGGGCTCAGCGCAGCTGGTCGACCTCGGCGTAGTCGATCACCGGCACGACCAGGCGGACCTCGCCGGCGACCGCGAAGTGCAGCATCACCACCACCGAGTCACCGCGCAGCAGGCGGGGAAGTGGCGGCTCCAGCATCAGGTGCAAGCGGCCGGGGGCGAGCACCAGCGAGTCACCGCCCGGCACCGATAGCGAGGTGATCGCTGCCATCCCGCCACCGTGGATCATCACCCGGGTGCTCGACGGCGACGAGACGCGCTGGAGGGTGTCCCCTTGGGCCCCCAGATTGTGAATCACCCCGTAGACCGGCATCGGTGCGTCGGTGAACGGCGGCAGGGCGAAGAATGTGTGGAGTTCGAGCGTCCCGACCGTTACCTTGGACGACGCCACGCCCCTCAGCAACGGATCGCGGGTGGCGCACCCCATCAGCAGGCAGACGACGGTCATCACGGCGAGGGTTCTCATGAGTGCAACGTACCCAGATGGCGGTGGCGAATGAGGCGCATGGGCCTTGGCGTGGGTGTGGTCTCTGCCCTGACTGGGCTGTTGGCCCTCGGCGCCATCACCCCGAGGCCGGCGGCCTCGGCAATGCACTTGCGCCTGACGGCGTCGAGACCGGCCGCCGACACCGTGCTGGCCACCTCGCCG
>JAHEFN010000068.1 GCA_024640185.1 Gemmatimonadota bacterium
CTCCTCTCTCCTCTCTCCTCTCTCCTCAAGCCATCATGCCGACTCCCCCCATCGCCGATCGCCGCCCCGTCACCACCCTCCGCCACGGCGAGACCTTCGTCGACGACTATGCCTGGCTGCGTGACCGAGATGATCCGGCGGTGACCGGCCATCTCGAGGCGGAGAACAGCTACTGCGAGGCGGTTCTCGCTCCCACCAAGGAGTTGCAGGAACGGCTTTACGCCGAGATGCTGGGTCGGATCAAGGAGACAGACCTATCTGTCCCCTATCGCAAGGACGGCTGGTGGTACTACACCCGGACCGAGGAGGGCCAGCAGTACGGCATCCACTGCCGGAAGGCCGAGAGCATGGAGGAGGGCGAGGAGAGGGTGATCCTCGACGTCAACCTGTTGGCCGCGGGGAAGCCGTTCATGGCGCTCGGTGGGATGGCGGTGACCGATGATGGCTGGCTGATGGCCTACTCCACCGACCAGACCGGCTTCCGGCAGTACACCCTCCGGGTCAAGGACCTGCGAACCGGAGAACTCCTTGCGGTGGAACGGGAGCGGGTGACCGCCTTCGCCTGGGACGCCGACGATGCCACCCTCTGGTATGCGGTGGAGCACCCGGAGACGAAGCGCTCCCACCAGGTCTGGCGTCACCGCCTCGGCGAGCCCGATGACGAGATGATCTTCGAGGAGACCGACGAGACGATGAACGTCGGGGTGGGCCGGTCACGAAGCCGGGAGTGGCTGCTGATCGAGTCAGGCAGTCATACCACGAGCGAAGTCCGGGTGCGACGGGCCGGCTCGGACGACGCCTGGCGAGTGATTCTCCCGCGAGTGAGGGAGCGCGAGTACGATGTGGTCCACCACCACGAGCATTTCTACCTCCGGATCAACGACACCGGTCGGAACTTCCGGCTGGTGCGATTGCCGGTGGCTGGCGGCACCCTGGCCGACGCCGAGGAGATCCTGCCCCACCGGCCTGACGTGATGCTGGAGGGGCATGAGGCGTTCCGGGACCATCTGGTCCGCCATGAACGCGAGGATGGCCTGCCGCACATCGCCATCCAGCGCTTCCGTGATGGTGCGGTACACCGTATCGACTTTCCGGAGCCGACCTACGAGTGCTACCCCGGCGCCAATCCCGAATTCGATACCGACAGCTATCGGTTCGGCTATCAGTCCATGGTCTCGCCGATGTCGGTGCTGACCTGGGGCATGGACTCGCACGAGCGTACGCTGCTCAAGCAGCACGAAGTGAAGGGGGGCTACGACGCCTCGCGCTTCGTCTCGCGACGGATCCATGCTCCGGCCGCCGATGGCACGCTGGTGCCGGTCTCCCTGGTGCGCCGTGCGGACCTGCCGGAGGATGGCACCGCACCCTGCCTCCTGCAGGGGTACGGCTCCTACGGCTATCCCTACCCGGTGCTCTTCTCCTCGAACCGACTCTCCCTCCTCGAACGTGGCGTGGTGGTCGCGATTGCCCACATCCGTGGCGGTGGCGAACTCGGCAAGCCCTGGCATGATGCCGGGCGGATGGCGAGCAAGGCCAACTCGTTCACCGACTTCATTGCCGTGGCCGATGCCCTCACCGAGCAGGGCGTGGTGGCCGGGAACCGCATCGCGATCGAGGGTGGCAGCGCGGGGGGACTCCTCATGGGGGCCGTCGTCAACCTGGCGCCGACCCGGTTCTGCGCCGTGCTCTCCCAGGTGCCGTTCGTCGACGTGCTCAACACGATGTCGGATGCGACCCTGCCACTCACCGTCGGGGAGTATGAGGAGTGGGGCAATCCCGAGCTGGAGGACCAGTTTGCCTGGATGCGGAGCTACTGCCCCTACACCAACCTGGAGCGCGGGGCATACCCGCCGATGCTGGTGCGGACCTCGCTCCATGACTCACAGGTGATGTATTGGGAGCCTGCCAAGTACGTGGCCCGGATCCGTGAGCTGCGCACCAATGATGCGCCGCTGCTGCTACACACCAACATGGGGGCGGGGCATGGCGGCGCGTCCGGTCGGTATGACCGCTTGAGGGAGGTGGCCATGGACCACGCCTTCCTGCTGGCGGTGCTCGGCGTGGAAGGCCACCTGGCGGCGGCGGACTAGCCCGGCTGCAGCGCCTGCCACGCCCGGGTCGCCTCGGCGAGGGCGCGGTCGGTCGAATCGGCCATCACCGTCAGGTGTCCCATCTTCCGTCCCGGGCGGGGATGGTGCTTGCCGTAGAGGTGGAGCCGGCATCCGGGGATGGCGAGTGCCGCATCCCAGGCCGGTTCGCCATCCCGCCAGAGGTCGCCGAGAATGTTGATCATCGCGACCGGCGAGAGCTGCCTGGTGTCGCCGAGCGGGAGGTCGGTGAGGGTGCGCACCTGCTGCTCGAACTGTGATGTCACCGCGGCGTCGAGGGTCCAATGGCCACTGTTGTGCGGACGGGGGGCGATCTCGTTGACCAGGATCTCGCCGCCCTCGGTCACGAAACACTCCACCCCCATGACCCCGACGTACTCGAGTGCCACCGCCACCTGGACGCTGATCCGACGGGCAGCCTCCGAGACGGTCCCCGCCACCCGGGCGGGCACCACGGAACTGTGGAGGATGCCATCGCGATGGACATTCTCCGCCACCGGCCAGGTGGTGACCTCACCGGTGCTGCCGCGGGCCACCATCACGGAGAGTTCAACGGCCAGGGCGACCCGATGCTCGAGGACGCAAGGCACGCCGCCGAGCTCCTCGAACCCTGTCCGCAGTTCCGATTCGCTGGTCACCAGCCGTTGGCCCTTGCCGTCGTAGCCGAGCCGGGCGGTCTTGAGCAGGGCGGGCGCGGCGATCCGCCGCCAGGCCTCCGACACGGCGGAGCGGTCGGGCACCGCGACCCAGGGAGCCGTGCTGACTCCGGCCGCGTTGAGGAACTGCTTCTCGGTGCGGCGATCCTGGGCCACCGCCACCGCGGAGGCGCTCGGCCGCACCGGGACGTGCGCGGCCAGGGCGCGCAGCACATCGGCAGGCACGTTCTCGAATTCGGTGGTCACGGCCGCCGTGTGGTGGCTGAGTTCCTCGATGACCTCGGGGTCGGTCCACGGGCGGCTGATGCGGTCGGTCGCCACCTGCGCCGCTGGTGCCTCGGGGTCGGGATCGACCACCGTGACGCGGTACCCCATCCGGGTCGCCTCACTGGCGAACATCCGCCCCAATTGGCCCCCACCGAGGACGCCGAGGGTACTGCCGGGGGGAATCACTCCGGCGCGGGGAGGGTGAGGTCGAGCACCCGGGCGGTCTGGGCATCGCGGAAGGCGTGCAGGCGTCCCTGGAGGGCGTCATCGTCGTTGGCCAGCATCGCCACCGCGAAGAGCGCCGCATTGGCGGCGCCGGCCTCACCGATGGCGAAGGTGGCCACCGGGATCCCGGCGGGCATCTGCACGATCGAGAGCAGCGAATCGAGACCCTGCAGGTGACGACTGGGCACCGGCACACCGAGCACCGGCAGGGCGGTACGGGCGGCGAGCATCCCTGGGAGGTGTGCGGCCCCACCGGCGCCGGCGATCAGGCACTTGAGGCCGCGTGGTGCCGCGGCATCAGCGTACTCGAAGAGCAGCCCGGGTGTCCGGTGGGCCGAGACCACCCGACATTCATGGGGTACGCCCAGCTCGGTGAGCCGCCGCGAGGCGTGCTGCATGACGCCCCAGTCGGAGTCACTGCCCATCACGATGCCGACTTGCGGTGTGCGCTCGGTCATACAGTGGCCCTCGTTCGGTCGACCGTTCCCCGCATCGCCAGCGCCGCCTGCGCGGCGGCCAGCCGGGCAATCGGGACACGGAATGGCGAGCAGGAGACGTAGTTCATCTTGAGTGTTTCGCAGAAGGCGATCGAGGCGGGATCGCCGCCGTGTTCGCCGCAGATGCCGAGCTTGAGGTCGGCCCGGGTGCGTCGCCCCGCCTCAGCGGCCATCTGCACCAGTCGACCAACCCCGGCAACATCGAGTGTCTGGAAGGGATCCTGGTCGATGATCCCATGCTCGAGGTAGTAGGGAAGGAACTGGCTGGAGTCATCGCGGGAGAGTCCCCAGGTGGTCTGGGTCAGGTCGTTGGTCCCGAACGAGAAGAACTCGGCCTCCCGGGCGATCTCGTCGGCCGTCAGGGCGGCCCGTGGCAACTCGATCATCGTGCCGAGGAGGTAGGGCACCGTCAACTGCCGTTCGCGGAAGACCTCCTCGGCCACCTCCCGCACCACCAGTGCCTGCCGCCGGAACTCGACCACCGTGGCCACCAAGGGCAGCATGACCTCGGGCTGGACGCGTCCCTTGCGACCGGCGACGGTGCAGGCCGCCTCGAAGATGGCGCGGACCTGCATCCGGGTGATCTCCGGGTGGATGATCCCCAGCCGGCAGCCGCGGAGTCCCAGCATCGGGTTCTGCTCGACCAGACGATTCACGGCGTGGCGGACCGCCTCGATCGGGCGACCGAGCTGCTCGGCCAGGGCCTCCTGCTCACCGGGGTCGTTGGGGAGGAACTCGTGCAGCGGGGGGTCGAGCAGCCTGATGGTGACCGGGTACCCCTCCATCGCCCGGAAGATCGATTCGAAGTCGCCCCGCTGCATCGGCAGCAGCTTGGCGAGCGCCTTCTGCCGTTCCTCCGGTGTCTCGGCGATGATCATCTCACGAACCGCGAGCAGCCGGTCACCCTGGAAGAACATGTGCTCGGTCCGGCAGAGGCCGATGCCCTCGGCCCCGAAGTCACGACCACGGTGGGCATCGGCCGGGGTGTCGGCGTTGACACGCACCTTCATCGGCCGGATCCGGTCGGCCCATCCCATCAGGGTATGGAAGTTGTCATCCAACTCCGGAGTCAGCAGGTCGGCCTGGCCGAGGTAGATGATCCCGGTGGAGCCATCGATGGTGATCCACTCCCCCTGCCGCACGGTGCGCTCGCCCGCGGTGATCGTCCCGGCGGCCTCGTCCACATCGAGCTCGGTCGCGCCGGCAATGCATGGCTTGCCCATCCCCCGTGCCACCACGGCGGCGTGGGAGGTCATCCCGCCGCGGGCCGTGAGGATCGCCTTCGACGCCACCATGCCGTGAAAGTCCTCGGGGGAGGTCTCCCGGCGGACCAGGATCACCGCTTCGCCAGCTCGGGCCCGTTCCGCGGCATCGTCGGCATCGAACGTCACGAGGCCGGATGCCGCCCCGGGGGAGGCCGGCAGCCCGCTGCCGAGTCGGTCAAGGGCGGCGCCGGGGTCGATGGTCGGGTGGAGCAACTGGTCAAGCGCGCCGGGCGGGATCCGCGCCACGGCTTCCTCCTCGGAGATCAGCTCTTCCGTCACCATCTCGCAGGCGATGCGAAACGCGGCCTGGCCGGTGCGTTGCGCCCGGCGGGTCTGCAACATGTAGAGCTGACCATTCTCGATGGTGAATTCCATGTCCTGGACGTCTCGAAAGTGCCGTTCGAGGGTGCGGGACATCCGTTCGAGTTCCTGGTACGCCGATGGCATCCGCTCCCGAAGTGCCGCGATCGGTTCGGGAGTCCGGGCACCCGACACGACGTCCTCACCCTGGGCATTGGTCAGGAACTCGCCGTACAGCGTCGCTTCACCGGTCGCCGGGTTGCGCGAGAAGGTGACCCCGGTCCCGGACCCCTCGCCGAGATTGCCGAAGACCATCGTGACGATGTTGACCGCCGTGCCGAGGGTGTCGGGGATGTCGTGCACGCGCCGATAGTCGATCGCCCTCCGGGTGTTCCAGGACGCGAAGACGGCCGAGATCGCGCCGTAGAGTTGGGCAAGGGGCTCATCGGGGACCTCACCGATGGATCGCTCCGCCGCGAGGGCCTTGTAGCGCACCACCAAGGTCTTGAGGGCGGCCGTGGGGAGGTCGATGGCGCGGGAGACCCCGTGGGCCGCGAGCGCCTCGTCGTGCACGACGTCGAAGGCGGCCTTCGGCACCTCGAGGACCACGCTGGCGTACATCTGGACGAACCGTCGGTAGCAGTCCCACGCGAACGCCGGGTTGCCCGACCGGGCGGCGAGCCCTTCCACCGTGATGTCGTTGAGCCCGAGGTTGAGGATCGTCTCCATCATGCCGGGCATCGACACCGCGGCTCCCGAGCGGACCGAGACCAGGAGCGGATGGTCGGCACCGCCGAACTCCTTGGCGGTCTCTGCCTCCAGGCGCTGCATGGCCAGGTCGATTTCGCGGTTGAGCCGGCTGGGGAAGGCGCCGGTGTCGATCCAGGTTTGGCAGAGGGATGCCGAGATGGTGAATCCCGGTGGGACCGAGATGCCGAGGTTGGTCATCTCCGCGAGTCCCGCGCCCTTGCCGCCGAGCGTCTCCTTCATGGCGGAGGTACCGTCGGCGCGACCCTGGCCGAAGGAGTAGACCAGGGGGCTTGGCTGGTAGCCGTCGGTCACTGGAATACCGCCATCGGTGGGGCATTGTGACGATCTGCCGAGGCCTGGTCGGGTTCCTCCGTGGGATAGACCCCCGAGAAGCAGGCGTGACACCACGAGCCGTCCCGGCCGGCGGCATCGACCATCTCGTCGAGGGCCAGGTACTCGAGCGAGTCGAGACCGAGGTAGTCACGGATCTCGTCACGCGAGTGGGTCGCCGCGATCAACTCCTCGCGGGTCGGTGTGTCGATACCGTAATGACACGGACCGGTGATCGGTGGTGAACCAAGCCGCAGGTGGACTTCCCGTGCCCCCATGCCGCGGATCATCCGCACCAACCCCTTGCTGGTCGTGCCGCGGACCAGTGAGTCATCGATGACGACGACCGACCGTCCGGCGATCACATCGCGGACCGGATTGAACTTGATCTTCACCTTGGCCACCCGCAGCGCCTGGGTGGGATTGATGAAGGTGCGTCCCACGTAGTGATTGCGGATCAGGCCGTGCTCGAGCTTCACACCGGTCACCTCGGAGTACCCCAGGGCCATGACATTGGCCGAATCGGGAACCGAGAAGACCACGTCGGCATCCGGGACCGCATGGTGCCGACCCAGTTGCCGGCCCAATTCGCGGCGCACGCTGTCGACCGATGTCCCGAACACCGTCGAGTCAGGGCGGGAGAAGTAGACCAACTCGAAGATGCATCGGCTGACGGGTCGTGGGGTCAGCGGTGCGAGCATGGTGACGATGCCATCCTCGATCTTGAAGAATTCCCGAGGCTGCACCTCCCGGACATCCGCTGCGCCGACCAGGTCGAGGGCACAGGTCTCACTGGCGACCACGACCCCCTGGCCGATCCGACCGATGAACAGCGGGCGGAAGCCGCGTCCATCAACGGCGGCAAAGACGGTGCGTCCGACGCTGATGATGACCGTGCACGAGCCATCGACCTGTTCGAGGGCATCGCGGACCTGGGCCTCGGCGCCGATGGCGGTGCTCCGGGCCATCAGGTGGATCAACACCTCGGAGTCCACCGACGACTGGAAGATGGCGCCCTCGTTGACGAGGCGGTCCCGCAGCTCCCGAGCGTTGGTGATGTTGCCGTTGTGGGCCACCGACAGCGGACCCTCCCGGTAGTTCACGAGGTAGGGCTGGGCATTGGCCAGGACGGTGCTGCCGGCCGTCGAGTACCGGGTATGGCCCACCGCCACGTCGCCGGGGAGCCGCTGCAGCATCGGCTCATCGAAGAGGTCGGCCACCAGGCCCATTCCCCGATGGATGCGGGCCTGGCCATCGGTGTCGACCGCCACGACCCCGGCACTTTCCTGGCCGCGGTGTTGCAGGGCATACAGCCCAAGGAAGGCGGTATGTGCCGCGCCGTCGAGCCCAGAGACTCCCATGATGCCACACATCGAATTACGTCTCCTCGGTGATCCCCGGCGCCTGCATGCGCCGAGGGATCGCCTCGAGGTGAATGCGACGCAGTCGAGTGGAGGACCAGCGCCACTCCCTGTCGCCGCGAGAGACCACCAGGTCACCACCAGCCTCCGCCACCGACCCGATGGCGCGGCAGGGCACACCGTGGGCCTTCGCCAGTTGCTCGAGCGAGGCCATCTCGGCCGCACGGGCACTCACCACCACCCGGCCGGCGTCCTCACCGAACAGCCAGCCCACATCGGTGACCCCTGCGGCACGGTCGTCATCAAGGTCGACCATGGCCCCCAGGGTCGCGGTGGCCCACGGACCGCCGATGCAACACTCGGCGAGCGCCACGCCGAGCCCGCCGTCACTCAGGTCATGGGCGGAACGGAGCAGCTTCGCCGTCGCCGCCTCGATGAGGAGATCGTGCAGGGCGCGCTCCGCCACCAGGTCGATCGCTGGCGGGTGGCCCGCAACGGTGTCGAGCACCTCGGCCCAATAGGCACTGCCACCGAGATGCCCCGTGGTGCTGCCCAGCAGCAAAATGACATCACCGGTCGCCTGGAAATGGCTGCCGACGGCGCAGCTGATGTCCTCGAGCAGTCCCACCATGCCGACCGTTGGGGTGGGGTCGATCGCCCCGGTGGGGGATTGGTTGTAGAGTGAGACATTGCCACCGGTCACTGGCGTGTTGAAGGCCCGACAGGCGTCCCCGATCCCGCGGCAACTCTCGGTGAACTGGAAGAACACCTCGGGGTGGGTCGGGTTGCCGAAGTTGAGGCAGTCGGTGACCCCGAGGGGTCGTGCGCCGGTGCAGGCGATGTTCCGGGCGGCCTCCGCCACGACACCCTTGCCGCCCTCATACGGGTCGAGGAGCACATGCCGTGCGTTGCCGTCCACCGTCATCGCGAGGCCGAAGGTCGTGTCGGCGACCCGCAGCACGCCGGCATCGCCACCTGGGGGGGCGACCGAGCGGCCCCGGACGGTCGTGTCGTACTGTTCGAAGACCCAGCGCTTGCTCGCCAGGGTGGGGGCGTCAAGCAGCTGTTCGAGGGAGGCCTCGATCGCCGGGTCGGCCCCGGCTGGGTTTCGGGATCGCCGTGCGATGGCCTCGGCCGACTCGCCGGCCTCCGGGGCATACATCGGGCAACCGTCGACCAACTCTTGGCCAGGGATCACCGCGACCGTCCGGCCATCGTGAACGATCCGGAAGAGGCCGTCGTCGGTCACTCGACCGATCACGGTGGCATCAAGTTCCCATCGTCGGCAGACCGCGATGATCTCGTCGATCCGATGGGGCTCGGCCACGACCAGCATCCGTTCCTGGGACTCGGAGAGCATGATCTCGTAGGGGGTCATGCCGGGTTCACGGGTCGGCACCGTGCTGGTGTCGAGCTCCACACCCACACCGCCGCGGGCGGCCATCTCGGCCGATGACGAGGTGAGCCCAGCGGCGCCCATGTCCTGAATCGCCACGATGTAGTCGCCCCGGATCAACTCAAGGGATGCCTCGAGCAGCAACTTCTCCGTGAACGGATCGCCCACCTGGACCTGTGGACGACGCGCCTCGCTCTCGGCGGTGAGGTCCTCGGAGGCGAACGAGGCCCCGTGGATGCCGTCGCGCCCCGTTCGGGCACCGACGTTGATCAACAGGTTGCCGACACCGTGTGCCCGGGCCGTGATCAGTTCGTCGGCGCGGAGGATGCCCACGGCCATCGCATTGACCAGGGGGTTGCCTGAATAGCACGGGGCGAAGGAGACCTCACCGCCGAGGGTCGGGACGCCGATGCAGTTGCCGTAGTCACCGACGCCCTTGACGATGCCGGCGAACAGGAAACGGTTGCGGGGTTCATCGAGCGGACCGAGCCGGAGGGAATTCAGGACCGCCACGGGGCGGGCCCCCATGGTGAAGACGTCACGCAGGATCCCGCCGACGCCGGTGGCCGCCCCCTGGTACGGT
>JAHEFN010000069.1 GCA_024640185.1 Gemmatimonadota bacterium
TTGCCACACACCATCTGCTACGCGGTGAAGGCCAACGGCAACCTCGCGGTCCTGAAGCTGTTGGCCGACCTCGGTGCCGGGGCCGACATCGTCTCGGGCGGCGAGTTGCTGCGCGCCCTCGCGGCCGGCTTCCCGGCCGACCGCATCGTCTTCAGCGGGGTGGGGAAGACCGACGAGGAGTTGCAGGCGGCGATCAGTGCCGGCGTCGGCCACATCAACGTCGAGTCGCTCGCCGAGTTGCGCCGTCTGGCACTGCTCGCCGACTTGCAGGGTGCCCAGGTGGCGATCGGGATCCGGATCAATCCCGATGTGACCGCCGAGACCCACCCGTACATCAGCACCGGGCAGGGTGGGCTCAAGTTCGGGATCCCCCTCGACCAGTTCGACGAGGTCCTTGCGATCCTCGACGAGTGCACTGGTCTCACCCTCGATGCCCTGGCGATGCACCTTGGCTCGCAGCTGATGAGACCGTCGCCATGGGTCGATGGCCTCGAGCGACTGCTCGCCGTCCTCGAACGCGCCAGGGATCGTGGCCATGCCCCTGCCGTCCTCGACATCGGTGGTGGCATCGGTATCCGCTATCACGACGAGGAGCCGATGACCCCGGAGGGCTGGCTGGCGGCCATTCGGGAGACGCTCGTGTCCACCGGCTGCCGGATCCACCTGGAGCCGGGGCGCTACCTGGTGGGACCGGCCGGGGTCATGCTCACGCGGATCGTGCACCGCAAGCACTCCGGCGGACGCGAGATCGCCATCGTCGACGCCGGGATGAACGACCTGCTCCGGCCATCGCTCTACAAGGCCTGGCATGAGATCGTCCCCGTGGACGACCTCGACCAGCCGGCGATCGAGACCGACATCGTCGGCCCCGTCTGTGAGACCGGCGATTTCCTCGGCCTCGGCCGGCCGCTCGCCCCGGTGCCGGCCGGTGGACTGCTCGCCGTGCTGGGCGCGGGGGCCTACGGTTTTGTGATGGCCTCCAACTACAACTCGCGGGCCCGCCCGGCCGAAGTGGTCATCGCCGGCGGCGCGTGGGCGGTGGCTCGGCCACGAGAACGCCTGACTGACCTGTTCAGAGATGAATCCCTCGATCCCTTCCGAGACGAGACGACGTGACGCACCACGACGGTATCCTGATCATCGACTTCGGTTCGCAGTACACCCAGCTGATTGCCCGCCGGGTCCGTGAACAGCGAGTCTACTGCGAGATCCATCCCCCCTCGCGTGATCCCGACTGGATCCGGGATTGGAAGCCGAAGGGGATCATCCTCTCCGGCGGCCCCAATTCGGTCTACGGCGAGGGCGTCCCCACGGCGCAGCCGGAATTGCTCGAGCTTGGCATCCCGATCCTCGGGGTCTGCTACGGGATGCAGTTGTTGGCCCATCTCTCGGGGGGCAGCGTCGTGTCGTCCTCGCGTCGTGAGTACGGCCGCGCGGACGCCCGGATCGAGGGCGGGACCCTCTTCCACGGCTTCGCCGCGGGAGCGACCACCCCGGTCTGGATGAGTCACGGCGATCATGTCGACACCGCCCCGCCGCACTGGAACGTGGTGGCGAGCAGCGAGAACTCGCCGATCGCCGCGATGGAACACGCCACGCTGCCGCTCTTCGGGGTCCAATTCCACCCCGAGGTGGCCCACACCCCCCGTGGTGGTGAGATCCTCGCCAACTTCCTCTTCGGGGTCTGTGGCTGTGAGCCCGACTGGACGCCGGAGCACTTCGTCGACAGCGAGATCGCCCGGATCCGCGCCCTGGTCGGGGATCGCCGGGTGATCTGCGGCCTCTCCGGTGGTGTCGACTCGTCGGTGGCGGCGGCGCTGGTGCACCGTGCCATCGGGGACCAGTTGACCTGCATCTTCGTCGACCACGGCCTGCTCCGGCTCAACGAGCGCGAACAGGTCGAGAGCACCTTCCGGCGGAACCTCGGCATCGACCTGCGGACGGTCGATGCCACGGATGCCTTCCTTGCCGATCTCGCCGGGGTCACCGACCCGGAGGCCAAGCGCAAGCTGATCGGCCATCGGTTCATCGACGTCTTCGAGCAGGAGGCGAAGCACGTCGGTGATGACGTCGGCTTCCTGGTGCAGGGCACCCTCTATCCCGACGTGATCGAGTCGATCTCGCCCACCGGGGGGGCTTCGGTGACGATCAAGTCCCATCACAATGTCGGTGGCCTCCCCGAACGGCTCCCGTTCAAGCTGATCGAACCGCTGCGCGAACTCTTCAAGGACGAGGTGCGCCAGGTCGGTCGTGAGCTGGGGCTGCCGGAGGAGATGGTCGGCCGGCACCCGTTCCCCGGGCCCGGGCTTGCCATCCGCATTCTCGGCGAGGTGACGCGCGAGCAGTGCGACCTGCTCCGACGGGCCGACGCCATCTACATCGAGGAGATCCGGGCGGCGGAGCTCTACGACCAGATCTGGCAGGCCTTCGCGGTGTTGCTGCCGATTCGGAGTGTCGGTGTCATGGGGGACTTCCGGAGCTACGACCAGGTGATCGGCCTCCGCGCCGTGACCTCACGCGACGGGATGACCGCCGACTGGTTCCCGTTCCCACCCGACGTCCTTGCGGTGATCAGCAACCGGATCGCCAACGAGGTGCCCGGTGTGAACCGGGTGGTCTACGATGTCAGCAGCAAGCCACCCGCCACGATCGAGTGGGAGTGACGCGTCAGTGGTCGAGGCTGTCGAGGACGTCGAGGACATCCTCGACGGTCGTGGCCTGCTCGAGTCGGCGGGTGACGGCGGGCTGACGGGCGAGCTGGGCGAGTCGCCCGAGGGCCGGCAGGTACTGGTTGCTCACTTCGACCGGTGGGGCCACGATCAGGAAGACATGCCGGATCGGTTCCTGGTTGGCGGTATCCCAGACCATGGGCGTCTTCAGGCGAGCGTAGGCCATCCGGACCCGCGGCGTCACCAGGGACCGGCAATGGGGGATCGCCACGCCCCGACCGACCCCGGTCGACCCCAGAATTTCCCGCCGGTTGAGGAGTCGGAGCAGGGTGACCCTCGGCCGATCGGCGATGCCGAGCAGCCCGACCATGGCGTCGAGGACGTCCTCACGACGGGTGACCTCGATGTCGAGGCCGATCGAGGCGGCAGAGAAGTAGGCGGCGAGTTCCACGGGGCGAACGGTAACCGTGACCCGGGATCCCATCAACCGAAGCCGAGGGGCCCGCTCCCATCGGTGGCACCGGGTCCATAGATTCCCCTCATGACCTTCCCCTATCGCACCGGATCGGCCTTCCCGCTCTTCCTGGCTCCCATGGCTGGCGTGTCGGAGCCACCCTTCCGCCGGCTCTGCCGTCGGATGGGAGCCGACGTGGTGATCACCGAGTTCCTCAATTCGGAGGGGATTCGCCGCCGGATCGACCGGGTGCTGGAGGGCGCGGAGTTCGATGAGGTCGAGCGACCGATCGGGATCCAGATCTACGGCAGCGACCCCGAGGCGATGGCCCAGGCCACGGCCCTGGTGACCGAGCACTACCAGCCCGACTTTGTCGACATCAATTTCGGCTGTCCGGTCAAGAAGGTCGTCAGGCGCAACGGCGGCAGCGGCTGCCTCCGAGAGATGGACCTGGTCGAGACGATCATCCGGCGTGCCGTCGCCGCGACCCACCTGCCGGTGACCGTCAAGACCCGCTCCGGTTGGTCGGATGAGTCCCGGGATCCGGTGTCGATTGCCCTCAGGATGCAGGATGCCGGGGCGACGGCCTTCACCCTGCACGCCCGGACCCGATCGCAGATGTTCAGCGGCCGGGCCAATTGGGATGAGATCGCCAAGGTGGTCGAGGCCCTCGACGTGCCGGTCATCGGCAACGGCGACATCGAAACCGCCGACGACGTCATCCGGATGCGCGCCCATACCGGCTGCGCCGGGGTGATGGTCGGTCGGGGGTCGTTCGGCAACCCGTGGATCTTCCGCGATGCGCGGGCGCTGCTCGACGGTGTGGCGCGCCCGGAACCGCCCACACCGGGCGAACGATTTGCGGTCGCGCTCGATCACGCCCGACTCGCCGTCGAATTGCAATCCGATGACCGCAAGACGATCATCGAGTTCCGCAAGCACTTCGGCTGGTACACCCGGGGCCTCCATGGTGCGACGGCGCTCCGCGGGCAGCTCTTTCAGGTCGAATCAATGGCCGAGGTCGAGCGGATCTTCGCGGACTACCTCTCGCAGATCCCGGTGGACGTCGCCGCGTGAACCCCACCGCACTGCGGGCGATCCTCGATGCGGTCTCCCGTGGCGAGCAGTCGGTCGACGAGGCGCTCCGGCGCCTCGCGCACTTTCCGGCGGAATCGCTCGACTTCGCGACCATCGATCACCAGCGGGCACTCCGTCAGGGTCGCCCCGAGGTGATCTACGCCGAGGGGAAGAGCCTCGAGCAGGTGACCGCGATCGCCGCCAGGATGGTTGCCAGCGGGGCAGGGTTCCTTGCCACTCGGACCACGGCTGAGCAGCGGCACGCGCTGGGTGGACTCGACCCGAGCGTCCGCCTTCGGGACGCCGCTCGCGTGGCATGGCTCCCGGCGCCCGGTGCCCCGGTGCCCAACGCCGATGCGCCATCGGTGTTGGTGGTGGCCGCGGGCACCAGCGACCTCCCTGTCGCTGACGAGGCGGTCGTCACCCTTGAGGCCTATGGGCGTCGAGTCGAGCGACTCGCCGATGTCGGTGTCGCCGGCTTGCACCGGCTGCTGGCGGCCGAGGAGCGCCTCCGGGCCGCGACGGTGGTGATTGTCGTGGCGGGGATGGAGGGAGCCCTGGCCTCGGTGGTGGGCGGTCTGGTGGCTTCGCCGGTCATCGCGGTGCCGACCTCCGTCGGGTATGGGGCATCCTTCGGGGGGCTGGCGGCGCTGCTGGCGATGCTCAATGCCTGTGCGGCGGGGATCACGGTGACCAATATCGACAACGGCTTCGGTGCGGCGGTGGCGGCCGACCGCCTGTTGGCGGCACTCGAGCGAGGGGGAGACTGATGCGGCACGTCGTAGTGGACCGCGAGGGGCGACGTTGGATTGACTTCGTGACCTCCACCAGGGAGGAACTCGAGGAGCTGGCGGTGGAATTCGACCTCCCGCCGACAGTGATCGAGGACATCCTCGATCCCGAGCACCTCCCCAAGTTTGAGCGGCTGGGCGACGCCACCTACATCATCCTCCGGGCCCGTGATCACGCCGCCCTGGACGATGCCGGCACGGTCCAGGAGCTGACCCGGAAACTGGCGATCTTCCAACGGGGCAACGTGCTCCTCTCCTTCCATCGATTCGACCTCTCCGAGTTCCAGGCGGTACGCGAGCGGTTTCGTGAGCCCGGCGCACCGGGCACCACCTCGCTCACCGCGGTCCTGGTCGCCTTGATCAACACCACCCTCGACTCGTTCGACAAGCCGTTGCAGGAGGCCGAGCGCACCTTGGAGGAGTTCGAGGATGGCATCTTCGACGAGGACATTCCCGCTCCAACCCTGCGCGAGGCCTTCTACCTCAAGCGACGGGTGTCGCTCGCCAGGCGGATCCTCTGGCAGACGAGTCAGGTCCTCCACAAGCTGGTCCCTCAGGCCGAACGCGCCGAGCCGCTCTACCAAGACATGCGAGAGTCTGCCGACGCCTACCTCTTCTGGACCGAGCAGCTCCTCGACGAGGTCAACCAATTGCTGCAGATCCACCTCGGGGTGTCGTCGCATCGCACCAACGAGGTGATGCGGGTGCTGACGATCTTCTCGGTCTTCTTCCTGCCGCTGACCTTCATCGCCGGCATCTACGGGATGAACTTCGCGCACATGCCCGAGCTCGCCAGTCCCTATGGCTATCCGGTTGCCCTCGGTGCCATGCTGCTGCTCGGCGTCGGGATCTTCATCTGGTTCAAGCGGCGGGGATGGCTGTGAGGCAGCGGGTCGGGTGAAGGCGGGCTCAGCTGCCCCCCTTCGCCACCACCTCCGCGACGGTCCTGAGGTTTTCTGCCACCTGCCCGAGCACGGCGTCACATCCCACGATCGCATGTCGCCTGCGGAGCCATTCCGGGTCGTTGTACCCGACCATGACCATGCGATCTTCTTCCCAGACCAGCAGCTTTTGCGGCAGGTCGATCCCGGCCCGGGGGGGCACATGCCATCACTTGGCTGCCGATCTGTGGGTTGCCGAAGAGCACCATGGTGTTGGGGGTGATGGTGCGACCGAACTGGGCCGCGGCTGCGCTGTGGTCCATCACCCGCATGACGAAGAGGCCACGGGCCTTCACGGCCCCCTCCACGCGGGCCACCGTCGTGGCGAAGTCGGCGTTGCTGCGATAGAGTACCATCCCGGAGCGGCTCTCGATCTCTTGGGCGTGCAAGGCGGCGGGCCGGACGAGGAGCGGTGATGCGGTGAGGCAGGCTCCCACGGCCATCGTGATGGCGGCAGCACGGATGGCCTCACGACGCTCTTGGCGTGTGCTCATGTGGTATTCCCTGGCTGATGTGGGCTGCTGTCTGGTGTCTGGGAGCAGTACGTGGACATGACCGCGCGGATTCACGATCAACGGTCAACCGCCGCTGCCCGGGGCCACCGGAGGGGAGGCGGCGCGAGCCGCTCCGACCGATTGGCCTTCCGCGGAGTGACGCGCACCGTGGATGCCGGGTCGGTAGGGCGTCGGCGTCGGCGTCGGCCTCGGCCCCATCCCCGGATCAGGATCATGCCCAGACTCCGTCCCCCGTTCCCGCTGCTTCTCGCGGCCCTGCTCCTCGCCTGCACCGAGTCGGGAACCGGCCCCGGCATCGACCCGCCCCCCACCGGCACCCCGGATCCCCCGGCACCGACCACCGGCACCCTGCGGATCACCGCGACCACCACCGGTGACGAGCGGCCGGGGGCGCTCGACTTCCGCGTTGGGAGCGGGGGGTACAACCTCCTCCCCAACGGGACCTCGACCGTCGACGACCTCGCGCCCGGGAGCTACCAGGCCGACCTCACCCTCCCCCCGAACTGTGCCGTGTCGGCCGGAACGGTTCCGGTCACGGTGCTGATCGTGGCCGGCGCGACGATCGATCTCACCATTGGCGTCACCTGCCGTTTCCGGGAGATCATGATCATGATCTCCCGGGAGTTTGTCACCTCCGGCTCGCCGGCGGACCAGGTGGTCCGGCTCAACGTCGATGACGGGGGGGTGCGGCTGCTCTCGGACGGTCGCTCGTGGCACAGCTATCCCCGGTTGTCTCCCGACGGTTCGACGATCGCCGTCAACCGTGGGGGTGGTGCGGCCGGACTCGTACTGATGGACCGTGATGGCACCAACGTCCGCCAGCTCACCTCGCCGTACTCGGGGCTGGACGGCTACGACATCCACTTCCACCCGGCCTGGTCCCCCGACGGGAGCAGGATCGCCTACATCCGGTGGGGGCTGGGCGGACGCCCGAGTCGGATCGTGATTGTCGGCGCGGACGGCACGAGCCCGATCGACACCGGGGTCGAGGCTTACAATGGGCTCGACTGGTCGCCGGTCGGTGACCGTCTCCTGGCGATCGGGATCGGCTCCCAGGTCATCGTCGACCTGAGCACCATGGCGGAGCGGGCGGTCGTGGATGCCACCCACTACCGCACCGATGCCCGATGGTCCCCCGATGGCACCCGCATGCTGGTGGAGCGGTTGACGAAGTGGGGCGAGCCTCAGGTCACCTCGCTCTGGATTGCCGACGCCGAGGGGGTACCGCTCTTCCAGGTGCAGACCTCGGCGTACAGCTGGGTCGGCGGGGCCACCTGGTCGCGGGACGGCAGCCAGATTGCCTTCGTCGGGGTCGACGCCGCAGGCCGCCACGTCGTCCGGGCCAACCCCGACGGCAGCTCCCCGGTGGTGCTCTACTCGGCGTCGCCCACGTCCCGAATCCACTTTCTCGATTGGCACTGCGGGCCCTGCCGGTGATCCGCCAGGCCGCCCCGGCCGACGCCGAGGCCATCGTGGCGATCTACAACCACTACATCGCCACCTCCATCGCGACCTTCGAGGAGGAGGCGGTCGACGCCGGCGAGATGCGCGCCCGGATGGCGGCCGTTGATGCGGCCGGGTTGCCCTGGTTGGTGGCGGAAAGGGAGGGCACTCTGCTCGGATATGCCTACGCCACCCGGTGGCGAGGGCGGCCGGCGTACCGTTTCTCCTGTGAGATCACCGTGTACCTTGCCTCGGATGCGTTGGGGAAGGGCATCGGTACCGCCCTGTACGGTGCCCTCTTCCCGCGCCTCGAGGCCCAGGGGCTCCACCTGGTGATCGGTGGCATCGCGCTTCCCAATGAGGCCAGTGTGGCCCTGCACGAAAGGTTCGGGATGACCAAGACCGCCCATTTCCATGAAGTCGGCTTCAAGTTCGGGCAGTGGGTGGACGTCGCCTTCTGGGAGCGGCGACTCTCGGGAGGTGCACCGTGAGCGGACGTCACTGGTTCGGTCTCGTGATGCTCATCGGATGCATGCCACCCGACGCCACGGAGTTGGCACGGTCGGCGGCGGCCGCGAACCAGATCCTCGACGGAGCCCAACGATCATTGGGCGTGAGAGCCGGCGGTGATGCACTGGACCTGGTGGCCGAGGCGGCGGTCCGGGGACCGGACGTCGAATTCACCACGGTCATTCACTCGGCCCGCGACGGTCGCGCCCGGATGGACCAGGGGCCTCGACGGTTCTTGGGTGGCATGGGCCGGGCCGGAGGGTGGTATCTGGACGCCGATTCGATCCAGGTCGGTGCACTCGGTCCGCGGTTGGAGTACATCCGGGGACACGAACTCCACATGATGGCGCTCGATCCACGCTCCCGCTTGGGCAACCCGCTCTATGTCGGGGTGGTCCCGCTCGGCGAAAGCCTGGCCTTCGCCGTGAGCCTTGAACTGCCGGAGGGCGAGAAGTTCCTCGCCTACTTCAATACCCTCGATACCGTCCCGGTCGGGTTCGTCGTGGAATCGCAGGATCCGGTCGTCGTCGTCAGTTGGTCGGACTGGCGGGAGCAGGGCGGGGTGCGACTCTTCCACGAGGCGGTGTTTGCTCAGGGCGACGAGGAGTTTCGGTATCACTTCACCCGGGTGGAGCTCGGCGCAATCGCCGACAGCCTCTTCGAGCCGCCGGGCGGCTGAAACCGGCTTCATGCACCGTGTGAGGGTGGGGCACCCAAGGCACGGCAGGGCAGTGGCTTGGGGGTGCCATGGCTGCCACCCTTGGGTGACCTCCGATGAATGGCCTGGAATCCCTGTCCCAGGGGCGGGGCACTCCCAAGGGGTGCCTTGACCTCGCGCGTGGAGGGGGCTTCGGGCTATCTTCAGGGCACGGGGGCGACTGGCTTCGACGGGTTGATAGAAGGCCTCGCCGCGTGCCCAGGTCCGGGGTCCTGGATAATCCCTTCGGAACTGATTTACCTGCCAACACTGATCTGGCACTGGCTGCGTAAGCTGAGCTAACGCTCGCTTGACGCTCCTCCGAGACAGGGGCCCGCCCAGGGCGCCTCGATTGGATCGATAATCTGGGCTAGCGAACGGTGGTCCTCCGACACCGTGAGCGAGCATTCAGGAGGTCAACGTCGGGAAGGACGGCTCCGTGCCGGCCCGACGCCAAGCTGGAAGCGGAGCCTACGCACGTAGACGCGGTCCCGGACGCTGATTCGGACCAGGGTTCGATTCCCTGCGCCTCCACTAGGACGACCAACGGAAGAGGACAGACGACGACCGGGTGAACCCCACCGTCGCCTGTCCTCTTTCTCCTGCCCCCAACCT
>JAHEFN010000329.1:0-555 GCA_024640185.1 Gemmatimonadota bacterium
GGGTCGGCGGCGCCGGCTGGAACGCCTGGTTCGACGGTGGCACCGAGGATGGGGTGATGCATCTCACCACCAAGAGCAATCCCGTCAACCCGCAGGCCGCCCGCTTCCGGATGATCTACACCCAACCGCGCGACAACGTGGTGCGACAGACCCTCTACCTGTCGAACGACGACGGGGCGACGTGGGCCGTGAACTTCGTCGGCGACTACGTTCGGAAGCCGTAGCTGCGCGTGGGACAGGCGGTGGTGGGGAACCGGCGAAGAGTCACCAACTCGGCTCACCGAGGGTGCCTCTTCGCCGGTCGCTTTGGCCGGTCGTGGCTGGTGCGACGACGGGTGGCTCCCCCGCTCGCGCTCGCATCCGCAGGCCCGGGCGCTCCCCTCGAGTCCGCGCGGCAAGCGCGCGGCTCGTCTCGGGGATCGCCGCACGGCGTGCTCGAGGGCCTGCGGGGAGGCGATCGCTCGCTCAGGGAGCCACCCGCCGCCGCACTGCTCGCCGCGTTCCGCTCTCTGTTCTCCGATCTCGCCTCAGCGTGTAGTCTTGTCACATGCGTAG
>JAHEFN010000329.1:565-2804 GCA_024640185.1 Gemmatimonadota bacterium
GATCGTCGGCTACTCCCGCGCCATGCGGGCGGGTCCGTGGGTCTGTGTCTCGGGGAGCACCGCGGCGAACCCCGATGGCACGGTCGCCCATGTGGGCGATGCCTACGGCCAAACCAAGCGGACCCTCGAGGTGATCGCCGCCGCGCTGGCGGAGGCCGGCGGTCAGCTCTCGGACGTGATCCGAACCAGGATCTATGTCGTCGACATTGCCCAGTGGGAGGAGATCGGCCGCGCTCATGGCGAGGTCTTCGGCGAGATCCGTCCCGCGACATCGATGGTGGAGGTGTCGCGGCTGATCCATCCCGACATGCTGGTGGAGATCGAGGCCGACGCCTACATCCTGGAAACCCGATAGACGATGGTCGTTGGACACTCCCCGTTGGCTCGAGGCCCCCATCCGATGACCACATCTCGCGCCTGGTTGTTCATCTCCATCGCCGGCCTCCTCGAGGTGGTCTGGGCGATGGGGCTCAAGTACGCCGAGGGCTTCACCAAGCCGCTCGCCAGCGGTGTCACCCTGGTGGCGATGGCGGCGTCGATGTGGCTGCTGGCTCAGGCACTCCGGGTGTTGCCCGCGGGCACCGGCTACGCGGTCTGGACCGGGATCGGTGCGGTGGGCACCGCGATCCTCGGCGTGGTGCTGCTGGGGGAGTCGCGGAGTGCACTCCGACTGGCCTGCATCGGCTTGATCGTGGTGGGGATCCTGGGGCTGAGGGTGGTGAAGTAGCTGAGACGAGAGACGAGAGACGGTGTTGGAGGGGACGAATCGCGGTTCCCCTTCTCCGTCCAACCTCTTCCGTCTATCGTCCCCCCCATGTGGCAAGACCGCGCAGTCTCAGCAGCCGATGTCATCGGCCACCTCCAGAGCGGCATGCGCTGCTTCGTGCACGGGGCGGCGGCAACACCGACCCCGTTGCTCGACGCGCTGGCCGCCGATGCCTCGCTCGAGGACGTCACCCTCTATCACCTCCACCTCGACGGCCCGCTGGCGCCGATGGCACCGGAGCACGCCGAGCGGATCCGCAGTGTCTCGCTCTTCACCGGGCCTGGCTGCCGGGTGCCGGTGGCGGAGGGACGCGCCGATTACCTGCCGGTCTTCCTGAGCGACATCCCGAGACTCTTCGGTGAGCGCACCCTGCCGCTCGACGCGGTGCTGGTGCAGCTCTCACCACCCGACGAACACGGCTTCTGCAGTCTGGGAACCTCGGTGGACGTGGCACGTGCCGCCGTCGATGCCGCAGGAATCGTCCTCGCCGAGATCAACACCCGGATGCCACGGACCCACGGCGAGGCCGCGGTGCCGTTTTCGCAGGTGGCCGCATTCACTCTCACCGACCGGCCGCTGCCCGAGCACGGCGGCTCGGCGGAGACCCCGGAGATCGCCCAAATCGGCGAGATCGTGGCCGGATTGGTCGATCACGGCGCCACCCTGCAGATGGGGATCGGCGGGATCCCCGACGCGGTGCTCGCCCGGCTCACCGACAAGCTCGAGCTCGGTGTCCACACCGAGATGTTCTCCGATGGACTCGTCGACCTGGTCCGGGCCGGGGTGATCACCAACCGCGAGAAGCCGATCTCCCGCTGGCGGATTGCGACCTCGTTCGTGATCGGCACCCGGCGGGTCTTCGACTTCGTCGATGACAACCCGCTGGTGGGGTTCCACGGGTCACAGTGGACCAACGACACCCTGTTGATCCGCAAGATGCCGAAGATGACCGCCATCAACTCCGCCCTCCAGATCGACCTCTCCGGACAGGTGGCGGCCGACTCGCTCGGCTTCCGGATCTACTCGGGGATCGGCGGCCAGATGGACTTCATGCGGGGGGCGGCCCGGGCCCCCGGGGGCAAGGCGATCATCGCGATGCCCAGCATGGCGGCCGGCGGGACGGTCTCACGGATCGTCATGGGGCTCACCCCCGGGGCCGGGGTGGTGACCACCCGGGGCCACATCCACTGGGTGGTGACCGAGTACGGTGCGGTCAACCTCCACGGCCGCACGCTCAGGGAGCGGGCCGACCTGTTGATCGGGATCGCCCACCCCGACGCCCGGGACGAGCTCCGACGGGAGGTCAGGGAGGTCCGGCACTTCTGACGAGAGACGAGAGTAGAGGGTCCAAAGGGGCGACCGCCCCGTGCTTGCCCCCCTCCCGCCCCGTCGGCTATGTTCAGCGCCCTGCGGGCCAGGTAGCTCAGTTGGTAGAGCACACGACTGAAAATCGTGGTGTCGTCGGTTCGATTC
>JAHEFN010000330.1 GCA_024640185.1 Gemmatimonadota bacterium
GCCGATGCGCGCCTCCAATTGGTAGGGCAATCCAGTGGTGGTCAGGAACATCTGCTCGACGCTGATGCCCTCCTCGTCGCTGATCCCGAGGTAGATGTCGCCGCGGAAGTACGGGTCGACAGCGGCCTGGAAGGCGACCTCCACCTCACGTATGCCGAACCGCTGCCCGGGATCCTCCTGGGTACTGCCGTTCGGGGAGAAGTCGCCAACGATGTCGCCCACCACCGAGATGTCGGGGAGCAGCCGAGGGTTGCTCGCCCTCACGGGGGCTTGCAGCGCGGCTGCGGTATCGCTGAGGAGCCCCTCGAGTTCGCGCACAAGACGAAGGGAGTCCGCGGCTGCCGCCGAGTCCGTCGGCACCTGAGCCGCGAGCGGCGTGGCGGCGACCATCAGCGCCGCACAGGCACCGAGGCAATCTCTGAACTGCATCTCCCCTCCCGGGGGTCAAGATCCTCCCCGCGGCGGGCGGGGAATGACACCCGATGGCCGCGTGGGGCCTCGAGTGTGGCATCGCAACGTGGCGGGGCGCCGAGCAAGGTCGGTGCCCGTGCCTCAGCTCCGAGCGGGAGGGGCGCGAGGGTGGAGGGCTGAGGGGGATCGTCCAGCAACGCTCCCGGCGGTGACCGCCGCGGGAGCAACCCACAATTCGAGCTCCGCCATGCTGATCCTGACGGTGGCGGTCGGAGCCGCGTGCACCAACTGGGCAATGCAGCCCGGACAGCGTGAGGCATCGTGCTGGTCGCCTCCCGGGATGCCGGAGCCATCCGCAAGGTGCACCTCGGCGGTGGACGAGAGCAGCGGTTGCACCGGATGGACGTCGACGAGGGGAGCGGCCACGGCCAGCACCTGCGCCATCAGTGCCGCCGCTGCGAGGCAGCGGCGGAGCGTGGTGACAAGGTGAACGGGCCATGACATCATGCAGCTCGCGCCTCCAAAGAAGGACAGAGATCCACCTGCACCACTACGACGCCCAAGCCACGGGGTTGCAGCACGTCAGTCGAGTGGCTTCCGGGGCAGCTTCTCGTCGCGCTGCGCCGCCTGCCAGGCAAAGGAGGCGAGGACAGCGCTGTTCCACTTCATGTCGTCGGCCTGCAGCCGCTCCCAGGTGTCCATGTTGGAGTGGTGGGTGCGGGTGCTGTATTCGACCGGATCCTGGATGAACTGGAATCCTGGCAGCCCGGCCCCGTCGAACGCCAAATGGTCGGTGCCGCCGGTGTTGGTGATCGTCAGGGTGGCCATGCCGTCGGTCTTGAACGGAGCCATCCACGCCTCGAAGATCGGCCCCACCGCGGGATTCGACTGTTGGTAGACCCCGCGAATCTTGCCGGTGCCGTTGTCGACGTTGAAGTAGGCCGCGAAGTTCGCCTGCTCCGCCGTCGGGTGGAAGCCGGTCGAGTCCCGGGTCCCGAAGTGCTCGGCGACGTAGGCGCGGGAACCGAGCAGTCCCTGCTCCTCCCCGGTCCACAGCCCGATCTTGATGGTCCGCCGCGGGGAGAGGTCGAGCGCCCTGAGGATCCGCATCGCCTCCATCATCACGCCGGTGCCGGCACCATTGTCGGTGGCCCCGGTGCCTGCGTGCCAGGAGTCGAAGTGGGCGCCGATCATCACCACTTCATCCTTGAGGGTGGGATCGGTACCGGGAATCTCCCCGATGATGTTGAAGGAGTTGAGGTCACCGCCGTAGAAGCTCACGTCACTGTTGATCTCGACCTCGACCGGGACCCCCCGCTCGACCATCCGGGCCAGCTTGCCGTAGTGCTCACCGGCAAGCACCACGGTCGGGACACTCGCCGGCGCATCGGCAGCCCGGGAGCCGGTGGCGGAGACGAAGACCGTCCCGCCATCACCGCGACCCGGCTGGATCACACCCAGCGCGCCCTCCTCCACGAGGAAGGCGTTCCGAGCGGCGGCAAAGTTCACCCGCCCGCCCCGCCGAACGTTGGTGCGACCGCGGGAGGCATTCTGCTGCTCGAGGCTCGGTGGTTCGATAGCGGCCATCCGGGCCAACTGCTCCTCACCCAGGCGGGCAGCCATCGGATCGAAGCGCGCCTCGAGCTCCGGGGGGTCGGCCATGATGACCCACGCACCGCGCAGGGTGCCACGGACCTTCTCAAGATCGGGTGCCGAGTCGAGCGCCACCCGCATCACCCTGCCGGTCTGGGCGCCGGCGGTGCCGGTCGACCACGCGCCGGCATAGCCGATCATGGTGAACGGGTGGGGGGAGACCACGCGGGCGCTGAAAGCATTGGCCGTCCACCCCATCCCGAACGGGCCCCAGCTCTCGTAGTGCACGTTGCTGAGCCCCCACCCCCGCAAGGTCGCAATGGTCCAGTCTCCCGCGGCCTTGGTGATCGGCGAACCCGTCAGTCGTGGACCGTGGACATCCGTCAACCAGCTCATGATGTCCATGACCTGGGAGTGATCCATCGCCTCGGTCTTGATCCGCTCGATGGTGGCGACATCGACCTTCTCCTGGGCGGAGAGGGCCAGGGGGAGGCAGAAGACGGCGGCGAGGGCCGCGACCCGGGAGATCGGCAGGAACCGCATGTGGCGCTCCGTGTGGAGAGGGGTACAACGAGGTGGTACGTCGGAGGCCGCCCCCGAGTTGAGGGCGCCTCAGGCGTTGAGCTTGAGCTGGACCCCTTCCCGCTTCGACACGTAGAGCGCGGTGAGCTGATCGCCCATCACGTTGGGAACGGTCCGCGACATGTCGAGGATGCGGTCGACCCCGAGGATCAGCGCGATGCCCTCGGGGGGCACGCTGACCATCCCGAGAATCATCGCCAGCAAGGGAATCGAGCC
>JAHEFN010000070.1 GCA_024640185.1 Gemmatimonadota bacterium
GGGTGACCCAGGACGGGGCGGAAGCATCGGCGGTGGGCGAACCCATCTGGACTCCGAGACGAGAGGCGATAGAGGATGGACGATTGAGCCGTGCCTGACGGCAACCACGAAAATAACCCACCACCACCGGGTGATGAAACGCGACCGACCCCGTGCGAGGGGGCCGGTCGATGTTGAGAGATCGGTGGTGGGTTACCGCACCGGCGTGACCGTTGCCGGCAGGTGGTAGAGCGCTTCGATGGTGGCACGATCCCGCTCCGAGAGTCCGTTGCGGGTGGGGTTGGCGTACATCAGGTCGGTCGGTTCGACGGAATGCACGAAGAGACCCAGTGCGTGGCCGATCTCGTGGAGCACCGTGAGCTCGTAGCAGGTGGCCAGGCCGGGATCGGTCGGTCCGGTGCGGGGCCAGACGTAGACCGCGAAGGGCAACGTCAGCGTCCCGGCGACAGGATCCGCGGTGAAGTCGGTGGAGCCCCGACACTCCTCGGCGAGGACCTCGAGACGTCGGGACGCGGCCGAGAGCTTGGCGGGAGCCACCTGATTGCGGATGACGATGTCGGCACCCGCCACGTCATCGACGAGGATGCCCTGAAACTCGCCGTAGAGAAAGGTGTCATTCCAGATGCCGAGTGCCCTGGCCACCGCAGGCCGGAGTGGGTCGTCGTTCGCGACCCACAGCCGGACCGGCAACGCACTGCGAGGCCAGTGGAAGGCGATCTGGTACGACTCCCCACCCTGAACGATCGGAAGCCGGTATTCGTAGGGTTCGGCCCGCGGCGGCGAGATGATGTCGGTACAGCCGACCAAGGTGACGGCCAGCGCAATCAGGGTGGGGATCGGACGCCGCATCAGAGGCCTCGCTCGAGCGCGATGGTCACGCCACCGCGGTGGACGGCCTGATGACCGCCATAGGAGTCGCGGAGCAGCCGCGTGGTGGTGAAGGCGTGAAAGTCGTACCGGGCGCCGATGACCAGTTGCAGGTTCGTGGCCATCTCACGATGCCAGCTGAGGCCACCGCCGAGCAGCAGCGGTGAGGGGCCGCCCTGGGCGAAGACCCCGGTCTCCCGCTCGGGTCGGTAGGCGAGCATCCCCAGGGCGGCCTCCCATCGAAACGCCCCCCGGAATCGACCGTCGGCCAGGATCGAGATGCCGATGGTCGTCAGGCTGCCGATCTCAGTGGTCTCGCCGCCCTCGGTGAGCTCCTGATTGCCGCGGGCGTACCGGACCTCAATGCCGAGCCGATGTCCGGAGCCGAGGGTCGCGAGCGCCGCGGCGGTGATCGTCGGCGCCAGCGATTGGCGCACGCCGATCTCCTCCGCGATGAAGTCCTTCACGAAGTCGGTGCCACCGGTCATCCCGGCACCGAGACGGACCACCGTCTGGCCGCCGAGGGGGAGCACGCCGAGGATCACGAGAGCTGCGAGGAAGCGTTTCATCGGTCGAAGATGCCGTGGGGAGCGTGGTCGGGTCAATTCGACCCGAAGGATCGGAGCATGGCGAGCATGCGGGTGTCGTTGCTGACCATGTCGTCGCCCTTGGGGGTCTCGAGCAGCTTGGGGATCCCCGCAAAGCGCGGGTCGCGCATGATCCGCTCGAACGGGGCGGTACCGAGGGAGCCCTCCCCCAGCAGTTCATGGCGATCCCGATGGGAGTCGAAGGGGGTCTTGCTGTCATTGAGGTGCAGGCAACGGAGCAGCTCGATCCCGATCACCTCGTCCCAGACCCGCCAGACCCCGTCGAAGTCACCCACAAGGTCATACCCGGCGCTGTAGATGTGGCAGGTGTCCGCACAGAAGGCCACCCGGTGGCGGACATCGTCGGCCACCAGGTCGCGAATCGCCGCCAGCTCCTCGAAGGTGCGCCCGAGGGCCGTGCCGGTCCCGGCCGTGGTCTCCAGCAGCACCAGCGGGTCGCCGGGGACCGCCCGGAGGCACTCGGTGATCCCGGCGGCATTGCGTTCGATGCCGGCGTCGCGGTCATCCATGAAGTTGCCGGGGTGGGAGACGATCCCATCGAGGCCGAGCGCCGTGGAACGCCGGAGTTCACCTTGAAACGCCGTTATCGATTTGGCCATCTGGGCCTCGTCAGGGCTGGCGAGGTTGATCAGGTATGAATCATGCGAGACAATGGCATTGACCGGATGGAGTGCCCGGGCGGCCATGAATGCTGCGGCGATTTCCGGGGTGATCTCCGGTTCACGCCACATGTTGGGCGTCTTGGTGAAGATCTGCAGGGCCGTGGCTCCGATGGCGGCCCCCCTCGCGGGGGCCGTCGGGGTACCGCCCTGGATCGAAACATGGGCCCCGAGGAGTTCCTTGGGTGCCTCCTTGCCTGTTCCCTGCGGCGGCGATTGACGAGGCTTTGTGCGCGAGATGCCTGACATTCCTGATCATCCTCCGGCCCTGGCCCGCCCCGACTACAAGGGGGCGGCGCTCAGGCCTGTGGTGGTGCTGATGGGTGACCCCCAGTTCCGGCCCGACGGGCTGGAGCGGGACATGGTACGGGCGGGCTTCCAGGTTGCCGAGGCCGGCGGCCCCGGCTCGATCCCCGGTCGCCCGGCGTTGGTGGTGGTGACCTGCCCTTCGCTCTCTCCTGATTGCGAGGAGTTGGCGGCTGGCATCGCCGCCGCCCGCCCCTCTGGGGCGCAAGTGGTGGCCCTGCTCCCCGGTGGCGCCCCAGACGACCTCATCCGTGCTGCCGAAGCCGGGGTCGACGAGGCGATTCTCCTGCCTGCCGAGGCCCCTCAGCTGATCGCCCGGCTCCGCGCCCGGGTCGTGTCGCCCCGGGTCGCGGCGTTCGGACCCGCGGGCAACGACCTGCGGCTCTTCGAGGTACTCCAAGCGGTCGCCACCGAGCTGCACCGCGAGGACATGCTGCACGCCCTGGTGCAGGGCATCGCCCACACCGCCGAGTTGCAGTCGGTGTCGTGCCTCCTCCACACCACCGAATCAACCACCGGGAGGCTCGTCGCGGCCAGTGACGCCCCAAAGGTACGCGATGAGGAGACTTCCCTCGGTCGCTGGCCCGAGGCGGTCGCCTCGATGCGGGCGGGGGAGACGGTCTACCTCCGCAACGTCGGGGTTGACCCGATCTTCACCTCGCTGGCCAGTCGTTCGGGGCTGCATGCCCCACCGCTCGACCTCGATTCGGTCGCCGCGATCCCGTTGGCACCGCTCGGACGGTCGATCGGGACAGTGGTGCTGCGCACACGAGCGGGCGAGCCGGCCCTCCAGCCGGGTCAGGTGGCGTTCGCCGAACTCGCGGTCACGGCCGCGGCACGATTGATCGAGACCCACGAGCGGCGCGGGGCGATCGCCCGGCGTCAGGCCATCGCCGCCCACGTCGACCCGTTGACCGGGTGTGGCACGCTCGACTCGCTCGATCGGCGGCTTCGCGAGGAGTTCGAGCGGGCACGCCGCTACGACGTCACCTTCGCCGTGGTCCTCATCGACATCGATGGGATGCAGCAGATCAACGAGCGGCTCGGCCGCGATGGGGGCCACAGGGTCCTCGCCGATTTCGGTCGATTGCTGCAACGCGAGCTTCGCGCGCCGGACTTCGTGGCCCGGTATGGCGGCGAGGAGTTCCTGCTGGTCCTGCCCGAGACCGACGCCGCCGGAGGTCGGGATACGGTCCACCGGATTCGTGACCGCCTCTCGACGGCTGGCCTCGATGAGGGTCACCTGGGCACCCGATTCCGGCTCACCGCGGGCGTGGCCACCTTTCCGCACGTCGGAGTCCACAAGCCCGAGGACCTCTTCGCCCTGGTGGAGGCCGCGCTGCTCGATGGCAAGTCGCAGGACGTCGACCGGGTGGGAATCGCCGCCTAGCGCCGCGACCGCAGCCAGACCATCGGGTCGAGCGCGATCTGGTTCTCGCCCCGAATCTCGAAGTAGAGGTGTGGCCCCTGGTCGGACGACGCACCGCCGACACTGCCGATGGCTTGCCCCTTGGCGATCCGCTCACCCTTGTCGACCGATGTGGTCGAGAGTTGGGCGTAGATCGCGTAGAGGCCGCTGGTGTGTTCCACGATCAGGGTCAGCCCGTAGGTGCCCAGCCGCTCCTTGAGTCGCACGGTCCCCGAATCCACCGCCGTGACCGCCGTGCCAGCGGCCGCGCCGATGGCGATGCCGTTGCGAAGGATCACCCCGCCGTTGGCGAGCTTCTCCCGCCCGAACTGATAGAGGATGTTGCCCTCGACGGGCCAGTCCAGCTTGCCGATGTCGGCCGTGCTGAGCCCGCTCCGTGCGTTGCCGGTGGTGGTCGTGCGCCGCGCGCTCTCGAGGGTGGCCAGAATGTTGGTCAGGCGGGCCTCGTCACGCTGCAGGGCGGTGAGCCGGTCGCGGGTCTGGTCGCTGGTGCGCTGCAGGGTGCGCAGGGTGCTCTGCTCCCGCTGCATCAGGTCGCCGTAGCGCTGGATCTCCGCCTCGCGCTCGCGTCGCCGTCGGTCGAGCTCCGACTGGATCCCGAGCAATTCCCCACGCTGGGATTGGACCCGAACGGTGAGTCGCTCGACCTCGGTCACCAGGGTGCGATCCTGCCTCGAGGTGAGGTAGAGGTACTTGTACCGGGTCAGCAGGTCACCAAAGGACTCGGCGGCGAGCAACACCTGGAAGGTGTGCAGCGGTCCCCGCTTGTAGATGTCGACCAGGCGGCGCTGCAGCACCGCCCGGCGTTCGATCAGGTTGTCCTGGGCCAGGGCGAGTTCGGCGGCCGATCGTTGCAGCTGTGACCCGAGGCCGCCGATCTGTCGCTCGATCTCGGTGACCAGTTCGCCGGCATTGGCGCGCTGGCGTTCGTAGTTCCGGAGTTGGGCGTTGGCATCGGTGAGCCGGCCTGCGAGGCGTCGTTGCTCGGCCTGCAGGTCCTGCCGTTCCTGGCGGATGGAGTCGAGCCGCGCGCGGGAGCGCTCGAGCTCGCTGTTGCCCTGGGCCTGGAGTCCCGAGGCGACCAGGCAGACGAGCGCCACGGACCAGGGGAGGAGACGTGGCGACACTCAGACCTTCCGAAGATGCCGTCCGACACTCACCAGCGACCCGAAGAACCCGATCAGGATGCCGAAGGCGAGGAAGGCGACGGCGTGAACCGGCTCGAAGAAGGTCAGCCCGATCCCGAGCCCGAAGCCCTGGGACCGGTAGACCATGAACACGGCGGCGCAGAGCAGGAAGGCGAGGATGCCACCGAGGAGTCCCTTGATGGCTCCCTCGAGGAGGAACGGGCCGCGGATGAACCAGTCGGTGGCGCCCACCAGGCGCATGATCACGATCTCCCGGGCGCGCTGCAGCACGGTGATGCGGATGGTGATGCCGATGATGACCACCGACACCAGGGCGAACGCGAGGCCGATGGAGAGCCCGATCAGGCCGGCGAGGTTGCGGAGTCGGTCGAGTTGCTCGACCCAGTCACGGCCGTAGCGCACCTCCTCGACGAACGCGAAGCCTCGCAGGCGTTCGGCCACATCGGCCACGCTGGGGGCGTTGCGGTATCCGGCATTGAGTCGGATCTCGAGGGACGGTGGCAGGGGGTTGATCTGCAGGTCGTCGTAGGCGTCCCGGAACTCCACCAGTTCCTCGCGGGCGCGGTCCAGGGCGTCGTCCTCGGAGACGTAGCGCACCTCGGAGACCTCGGGGAACGCGCTGATGTCCTCGATCGCCACGACCAGGGACTGGGAGGGCGTGCCTCGCAACACGAACGCGACCACTTCCACTCGTTCCTCGACGCTGCCGATCGCCTGACGGAGGTTGATCGCCACGAGGCCGAAGAGTCCGGTGACGAAGAGGGCAAAGGCGATGGTGGTCACCGACAGGATCGAGAGGGTCCGTGTGCGCCGGAAGGCGAGCAGTGCTTCGCGCCAGAGCAGCTTCACCGTGCCTCCACCTGGTCGCCCGCGGAATCGAAGACCAGCCTGCCATCACGCAGTTCCAGGATCCGCTTGCCGGCCTGTCGAACGAGGTCGAGATCATGGGTGGCCATCAGGACCACGGTGCCGGTGTCATTGATGTCGCGAAGCAACTGGAAGACCCCCTGGGTCGCCCGCTCATCAAGGTTGCCGGTCGGCTCGTCGGCAAGCAGCACCGGCGGATCGTTGACCAGCGCGCGGGCGATCGCCACCCGCTGCTGCTCCCCGCCGGAGAGCTCCCGGGGGAAGGCATCCAGCTTGCTGCTGAGGCCGACCTGGTCGAGCACCCGCGCCACCCGGGTCGGGATCGTGTCGCTCCGCGCCCCGGTCACCTCGAGGGCGAAGGCAATGTTCTCGGCGGCGGTGCGATCCTCGAGCAATCGGAAGTCCTGGAAGACGATCCCCAGTCGCCGCCGCAGTCGCGGCACCTCATCCCGGCGGAGCTTGCCGATGGCGAACCCGGAGACCCGAACATCACCAGACGTCGGCGGTTCCTCGGCGTGCATCAACTTGAGGATGGTTGACTTGCCGGCGCCCGAGTGGCCGGTCAGGAAGACGAACTCGCCGCGCCCGATGTGAAAGGTGAGTCCTTCCAGGGCGGGGGCGGTGCTGGTCGGATAGCTCTTGCTGACGTTGTTGAAACGAATCATGAGCGCCCCATCATCCGAGTGCCCCCTCGAGATCGGCGATCAGATCCTCGGCATCCTCACAGCCACACGAGAGACGCACGAAGCCGTCGGGGAAGCCCATCGCCTCGCGCTCGGCGGCCGAGAGGCCCCGGTGCGAGGTGAGGCGGGGTTCCGAGATCAGCGACTCCACCCCGGCCAGCGAGGGAGCGTGTACCACCATCCGTACCCTGGCACAGAGCCGTTCGGCGGCCTTCGTGCCGCCGGCGAGGCTCAGGCCGACCATCGCCCCGAAGCCGTCCAGGATCGAGGCGGCCAGCTGGTGGTCGGGGTGCCCCTCGAGCCCGGGCCAATGAACGCCGGAAAACTCCGGGCGGCCGACGGCCCACTCCGCCACCGCCCGGGCATTGGCGGTCGCCCGATCCATCCGCAGCGCGAGCGTCTTCATGCCACGTTCGGTGAGCCAGGCTGCATGGGGGTCGATCGACGGTCCCCAGTTGCGCAGCAGGCGGGTCACTTCCTCGATCACCGGGGCCGGGCCGGCGACCGCCCCGGCGATCACGTCGCTGTGACCGGAGAGGTACTTGGTGGCCGAGGTGATCACCACGTCGGCGCCATGTTCGAGCGGGCGGAAGAGGACCGGTGACGCGAAGGTGTTGTCGACCAACAGGGCCAGACCGCGATCGCGAGTCACCTTGGCGATCCCCGGGACGTCAACCACCCGCATCAAGGGGTTGGTGATGGCCTCGACGAAGACGGCACGCGTCTCGGGCCGAATCTGCCGGCGCCATTCGCGCGGCTGGTCGGGGTCGATGTAGGAGACCGAGATGCCGTGCCGACCGAACTCCTGGTCGAACAGGGTGCGAGTGCCGCCGTAGATCCACCGCGAGGCGAGGAGGTGATCGCCCGGGGCGAGCACGGCGAGGTGGGCGAGGGCCGTCGCCGCCATCCCGCTGGCCAGAAATATCGCCCGCTCGGCGCCCTCGAGGGCGGCATAGCGACGCGCCACTTCGACCTGGTTGGGGTTGTTGCCGTAGCGGGTGTAGCGCACCTCCTCGGTACTGCCCACCGGATGGACGAAGGTGCTGCTCTGGTAGATCGGGGTCACGGCCGGTGCCCCGTCGGGGAGCCGGTGTGGGGGGCCGTGGATGGCGAGGGTCGAGGCCCCGGGGCGTCGACTCATGTCAGCACCCCGACATCGCAACGCCCCTCGGCGTCGCGGACGATGCATCGTGAGGTCACCAGGCCATCGAGGGCCATCTGCACCCGCGCGATGGTCCAGTCGAGCAGGGCGGCAATCGGGCCGGCGAGCGAGTGCCCCTGTTCACAGAGGACGCCGAAGACGGTGCGCCAGTCCGCCGGCACCTCGCCGAGGAGTCGCGGTCGGGCCGTGTCGACCTCGATGGCCAGGACCGTCAGGCCGTGGCGGGCCAGGGCGTGATCGATCGCCTCGGCCTGATCCTCGCGAACACCGTGCACGATCACCCGGGAGACCGGGAGGTTGTGGACCGCCGCCACCAGCTTCGCGACCACCTCATCGGCGCAGGAAAAATCGACCAGGCCGATCTGCGAGAAGTCGAGAAGCGCCTCGGTGCGTGGCGCGCCTCGCAGGGTGTCGAGGACCCGACCGCGAACCGCGGCACCGGTGGGTCGGGTGACGAGGTTGCGATACTCAGCCGACGTGGCGTCGCGCAACAGGACATCGAGCGGAATCACGTCGTCTCCTTGCCTGGAATCATCAGCGTGACCTGTGACCCGGGAAACCATGCCAACCCCTCACTCATCGGTGGTTCGTCGTCCCACGCCGGCACGATGGCCACCCGGGCCGTGCCGCTGCGGATCGTGATCTTGCCCTGCCAGCGTGCAAGGTAGCGCTTCGTGCCCGCGAGGCCTTGCCCCCGTCCCGGGTCGCGGAACCTCGAGATCCCATGGATCAGCGCAGTCTCGATCGCGAGACCGTCGCTCCAGCGGTCACCGAACCGCTTCGCCTGGGTCGCCTCGAGGGAGCGTCGGAAGCCAATGCCCGCATCGCTGACCGCGATCACCGCCGCTCGCCGGCCCAGTCGGCGGCGAAAGTTGTAGATGTGGACCCCCACCCACCCACCGGTGCCGGCGTGTTCGACGATGTTCTGGCAGGTCTCGGAGAGCGACTGGCCGAAGCCACCGACGACACTGGCCTCGAGCCCGAGCTCATCCCGAAGCATCTGGGTCGATCGTTCGGTCACGTGGTCGAGGATGTCGTGGACGTCGTGTGGGTCGCGGATCGCGGTCAGGGGCAGCAGCACGTCACTCTGCTCGTCTGCCCGGCGTCGCGGCACCTTGCCGTGCAACTCGAAGAACGGCTCCGCGTGTCCGAGGAAACCGACCTTGGCCCAGTAGCCTGCCACCCCATCCCCGGCCGGCAACGCCAGGCGCGGCTTGGGCACCCCGGCCTCGGCCAGCGCCTGCCCGAGGGTGAGCAGGGCAACGAAGCCCGCTGGAGACGCCCATTCGGTGGCATGGGCGTCGATCAGCAGGCGGTCCTCCGGGGGCCACGGGCCGAGCTCGCCAGCCAGGGCATCGAGCGAGCGATCGTCGAGGTGCGTCGGGACGGTTACCACGCGCATCAGGCCTCCACCAATTGGCCACGAAGGTGACGGGAGAGCCCGGTGGCTCCCCGGAAGCCGGCGTTGCGCCCCGCGCGGCGATTGGCCTCGGCAAGGGCCTCGGCAACCGTCGCACCCGAGAGCAGTCGGGCAAAACAGGTGGCGCCGAAGACGTCCCCGCAGCCGGTCGGGTCGAGGGCAGTCACCAACGTTGCCGGCACCCGTTCGGTGCGCAACGCCGTCACCGGGTCGGTCGACGCCCGCGGTGTCCCGTCGGGGGCGGGAAAACCGTCGAACCCCGGCCGAGCGACATAGACGACTCCGCGTGATCCCAGGGTCACGTTCAGCAGCGAGACCCCCGCGCCGATGGCCTGGGCCGCGAGCGCCAGCGGATCCGCATCGAGTTGTCGCATCTCGTCCTCGTTGAGCTGCACCGCGTCAAAGCAGGCGAACCAGTTGGCCGCGTCGGGGAGCGGCTGCAGGGCGCGCATGCCGTCCGGGCCGATCCCCAGGAGCAGCGAGTGAAAGTCGGCATAGATCGGTCCGTCGAAGCCCCGTCGGAG
>JAHEFN010000331.1 GCA_024640185.1 Gemmatimonadota bacterium
ATCGGTGTCTGGGGTCGTTTCGTGGCCGAGGAGGGCGATCCCCGGGAGCAGTGGGCCGGCCTCCCGGCCGCCGAACTGCTGGCGCAGATCACCGCGCTCCGTGGTTTCGGCCCGTGGAGTGCGGACATGCTGGCCATCTTCGGCTTCGGCCATCCCGATATCTGGCCTGAGGGCGATGTGGCCGTGATGCGCATCGCCAGGCGACTCTGGCCCCGCCGCAAACCGCCGTCGATCCGCCGACTGGTGGCCGGGCACGGCTCCTACGCGGCGATCTGCTGTTGGTCGGTCATTGGCAAGGGCCGCGAAGGGGAGCTGTAGCTGCCCTTCCGCACCCTGCGGGGCCGGCCGTATCTTAGGCGGACTGCAATTTCAGGAGCGATACCCGGATGAATACCCTCCCCGAAATGGGCTACATCGTCGTCTTTCTCGGCATCTTCCTGGCCGTGTTCGTGCTCTCCAACGTCACGGCGCGCGGGGCGGGCTACAAAGAGTAGGGTGTCTCGACCCCCCCGCCCCGGTCCGCTTCGCCCCGTTCGGCAACGATGCGGGGCGTTCGCTTTTCGGGCCGGGACCTGCGACGGCCTGGCCTGCGACGGCATCTCTGGGAGATAGGGAGCCGGGCTGACCTCATCCTCCGGGACCGCTCAGCCGTAATGGTCATTGTCTGGCACAACGAAGTGGGAGTGTATGGCGGACAAGCTGTTGGACGACCTCAAGGTGGCGCTCGGTGACGCCTACCGGATCGAGCGCGAGCTTGCCGGCGGGGGGATGTCACGGGTCTTCGTCGCCCAGGAGCAGGCCCTCGGGCGCGAGGTGGTCATCAAGGTGCTGCCGACCGAACTCGCTGCCGGGATCAACCGCGACCGCTTCCGCCGCGAGGTCCAGCTGGCGGCCCGGCTCTCCCATCCGTACATCGTGCCGCTCTTGCATGCCGGCGAGGCTGGCGAATTGCTCTGGTTCACGATGCCCTACATCCCGGGCGAGTCGCTCAAGAGCCAGCTCGCGGCGCGCGGGCCGCTGCCGATCGGTGAGGTGCTCGGCCTGCTCCGTGGGGTCGCCGAGGCGTTGTCGTATGCCCACGCGCACGGGGTCATCCATCGCGACATCAAGCCGGCCAACATCCTCGCCGAGGGCAAGCATGCCCGGGTGACCGACTTCGGTGTGGCCAAGGCGCTCGGGGCCTCGCTGCCGCTGGCGGGTCCTGCCGGACACACCACCAGCGGGATGGCGATCGGCACGCCGGCCTACATGGCCCCCGAGCAACTCGCCGCCGATCCCTCCGCCGACCACCGGGTCGACATCTACGCACTCGGCATGCTCGCCTACGAGTTGCTGGCCGGTGTCTCGCCGTTCGCCTCGGCATCGCCGACGGCCACGATGGCCGCACAACTCACGCGGGTTCCCGACCCCCTGACCTCCATTCGTCGGGACATTCCGACGGCGATGTCAAAGCTGGTTGAGCATTGCCTCGCGAAGTCGCCCGACGAGCGGCCCGCCGATGCCCAGGCGGTGCTCACCGAACTCGACAAGATCTCCGGGGCGATCGCCGCCGACCTGCACCGAAGCAGCAGCGGGGAGGGGGAGGCCACGGGCCACCCGAAGGCGTCGCAGTGGCCGCTGCTGCTCTCGGCCGCCGCCGTGATCGGACTGATCGTCGGGGGGCTCTGGTGGACCAAGCAGGGTGTTGGAGGGGCGTCGTTCGCGGTCACCGCGGACACGGTCTATCTCCCCTCCCCGACCGGCGACTCATCGGAGGCGGTGGCGCTGCCATCTCCCAACCGGGTGATGACCCGCGCCGACTCACTCGCGATCGCTGCGGCACTCCGCGACGAGCTCGAACAGATCGACCCCGACGGCGTGCAGGCTCGCGATGAGGTTGCCGTGCGAACGGGGACGGGAACCGTCACGGTGAGCCTCGCGCGCGAGCTGGCGATGGCCGATTCGCTGGTGCGCTTCAAGTTGTCGGAGCTCTCGACCCAGGTCGAGGGACTCCAGCGCGTCGAGCGGCTCGCCGAACTCGCCAGCGGAGCCGGCAACAGGGCGGCACCGTCGATGGGAGCAGCGGCACTCCCCGAGGGCGCCCGACGGGTGATGGTGCTGGCGCCAAGGACGCGCGGGTCGACCGAGGCGCAGCGGACGATGGCCGACGCCGTGGTGCGCGAACTCAACGGGCGACTGGCTCGCGGCGATCAGTGGGAGATCGTCGACCCACCAACGGATCGCAGTGCCGGGCCCCGGGAGTTTCCTGCGGATGTCCTGGTGACCGTCGCCGTCACGCCGGCGCCGACGACGACCGAAAGCGGCGACAGCAGCCTCGATTCGGTGATCGTCAGGATCTCGGTACGCAACCTCACCAAGGGGTCGTCCTTCGGATATTTCGTGACGACCAGCGATCCGTTCCCGATCGCCCGGGGTTCGTCGGCCTACCGGGGAACGGTGCGCGAGGCGACGGCGATGCTGGAGAACCTCCGGCGGGTGGGTGCCGGTGAGGAGTGGCGCTTCGACATGGGCCGCCTCCAGCAGGCCGGCGGCATCCGGTTCTCACCCGACAGTGGGGGCGGCCCCCGCGTGATTCGGGTACCCCCCGGGACTCAACCGTTACTGCCAGATCAGCCCTGAGCCGTCATCCGGTCTCCCTGCTTCGCTCCGAGGTGGCACCGACTCGATTCACGAGATTCGGACTCGCCGCACTCGGTCTCTCCGTGTGTGGGCGAGTGACGCGCGGCGAGAAGCCGACCTTCGCTCATCGAGGGTGCCCCTCTTCGCGGTGCAGGGAGGGCACTACCTGCGCGGCC
>JAHEFN010000332.1 GCA_024640185.1 Gemmatimonadota bacterium
GGTCACGGGTGAAGTCCGGCGGAATGATGATCGCCGCATTGACGGTGCCACCCTCGATCCAGCGTTGCACCTCCTCGCGCGAGGTGGCATCGGCGTGACGCTTGAAGTTGCCGGTGTTGATGATCGTCTCGACCAGCGCCCGGGAATCCTCGGTCTTCGCCTCGTCATAGACGGCGGTGGGCAGGTTGCGGACGTCGGTCTGGATCGCGAAGCCGAAGAGCATCAACTGAATCGCCGGAATACCGACCATCATCGCCATCGTCGGTCGGTCACGTCGGAGTTGAATGAACTCCTTGACCAGCATCGGCCAGACCCCAAGCCGGGCAAGGCGCGGCCAGAGCTTCATGCCACCGCCCCCTCATCCTGGGCCTGCAGGGCGATGAAGACGTCCTCGATCGTCGGCTGGTTGAACTGGGTGGTGATCTCCTCGGGTGTGCCGACGCCGATCAGGTGACCGCGCGAAAGGAAGGCCAACCGGTCACACTGGGTCGCCTCGTCCATGTAGTGGGTGGTGACCAGGATCGTCATCCCCGCCGCGGAGAGGCCGCGGATGATCTTCCAGAACTGCCGACGCGCCGCGGGATCGACCCCGGCTGTCGGTTCATCGAGAAAGACGAGATCCGGGCGGTGCGCCGTGGCGCAGGCGAGGGCCAGCTTCTGTTTCCAGCCCCCGGAGAGCGTGCCGGTGAGTTGGCGGATCCGGGGCGTGAGCCCCAGCTCGGTGAAGAGCTCCTCCTCGCGGGCGTTGCGCGCTCGCCGGGAGAGGCCATAGAGCCCGGCATAGAATCGGAAATTTTCGCGCACGGTCATGTCGTCGTACAAGCCGAACTTCTGCGACATGTAGCCGATCCGCCGCCGGACCCCCTCGGGATCGCGGACCGCGTCGATGCCCGCCACGGTGATCTCACCCGACGTCGGGGCGATCAGGCCACAGAGCATCCGGATCGTGGTGGTCTTCCCCGACCCGTTGGGACCCAGCATGCCGAACACCTCGCCGCGGGTGATCTCGAGCGAGAGCGACTCGACGGCCACCAGCTCACCGAAGTGCTTGCTGAGCTCGTGGGTGTGGACGACGCGCTGGCTCACGGGGTGATACGCGCGGTCGGCAGGGTCACCACGACCGGCAACCCCGGCTTCGGTCCCCCGCTGCTGTCGTCGATCGCCACCTTGACCCCGAAGAGCAGGTCGGCTCGCTCCTCCTCGGTGAGGGCCACCCGGGTCACGTACTCGGCCTGCGGATTGATTGCGATGATGTGACCAGACCACGGATCACCACCGGGGCGATCGCCACGCGCCGGCGGGGCGACCTCCACCGCATCACCCACGGCGATGCGGGGCAACACATGCGCCGGGAGATAGACCCGCACCCAGGGCTCGGCCACCTGCCCCAGCACCAGCGCCGGCTTGCCGACGTTGAGCATGTCGCCCGGTTCGACCAGCCGAGAGAGGACCACGCCGTCGATCGGTGCGATCAAGAGGTACTCGGCGTTGGCCGCCTCGCGACCGGCTTGCGCCGCCTGCGCCCGGGCGAGCTCGGCTCGTGCCGCGACGATCTGCTGTGCCCGGGGGCCCTCCCTGAGCAACGACAATGCTTCCTCGGCGAGCGCGACACGTTGCGCTGCCACCCCCGCCGCACTGGCAACCTGTTCTGCCTCTCGCGGCGAGATTGCCCCGGCCTCGAGCATCGCCTGATAGCGATCGCGATCGGCGGCCAGACGGACGGCCTCGATCCTCGCCGTGGCCAGCTCGGCCTGGCGCTGCTCGATCTCCTGTGGGCGGGCGCCGGCGTTGAGGTCGCGAAGGTTGGCTTCGGCCACCCGAACCCAGGCCGCCGCCGCGTCGAGGTCGGCGGCGATCGTCGGCGCGGTCAGCACCGCCAAGGTGTCGCCGGTCTGGACCACCGCACCCTCGTCGACCCGGATGCTCATTACCCGGCCGGCCACCAGCGGGGAGACGTCGACCGAGCGCACCTCGACCGTGCCTTGGGCACGCACGGCGCCATCGTCTCCGCCCGAGCAGGAGGCCAAGGTCATGGTGGCGAGCAATGCGGAGAGGGCAACGACGGTGATGCGCGAGTTCATCACGCCTCCCGTGGGGGTTCGAGGGCGGCGAGGGAGAAGCGGACAACGTGATCGGCGAATCGACGCACGGCGACGGGATCGCTGGTGGCACCATCGCGTTCGAGGATCATCTCGATGACCGGACCGGCGATGACGAACCAGTTCATCTGCGAAAGCACCGAGACGGCCAGGAACTCCGGCTCGAGGTCATCGCGGAATTCACCGGCCTGCTGCCCGGCGCGGATCAACCCGGTGATCCCGCCCAGCAATCGGAGGAGGTGTTCGCGGAAGACCGGCTTGCCACGCGCCGCGGCGTGGTCGGCGAGTTCGCGGGCGATGAGTCGCGGCAGCCGTGGTTCGGCGAGGAAGGCCTCGGCCTGCGCGTGGATCACCGCAGCCAGGCCCGCCGCTGGCGAGTCGGCCGAGAGGACCGCCTCGCTGAGTCGCTCCGGGAAGGCGGTGGCCATCCTCCCCAAGACGGCGTCGTAGAGGGCCGCCTTGTCGGCGAAGTAGTAGTAGATCAGCGCCGAGTTGACCCCGGCCTGTTGCCCGATGGCCTTGATCGATGTCGCCTCAAGTCCTTGCAAGGCAAAGAGTTCAGTCGCCGCGTCGAGGATGGCCGAGCGGGTGTCGGTTTCGGTGGCCGTCGAAGTCATTTGCCTACATTAATCGATCAATTAACTTGAGGCAACCCGTGATGCGCAGGCCGAGAGATCCTCCTCAGCACTGCCAG
>JAHEFN010000333.1 GCA_024640185.1 Gemmatimonadota bacterium
GCAGCACCTTCGCCTGGGAAGAGATTCCCGAGCTCTACGTGACGCAGACCCCGGTGTTCAACGCCGGCGCCTACGGCATCGACCATCCGTTCATCGTGATCCATTCCTCGGCGCTCGAACTCCTCGACCAGGACGAGTTGCGGGTGCTGCTCGCGCACGAACTCGGTCACGTGATGAGCGGCCATGCCCTCTACAGCACCATTGCCGAGATCATCACCATGGTCTCCCTCGGCGTCTTGCCGGTGATTGCCTCGATCGTGCTCCTGCCGGTCAAGCTGGCGTTCCTGGAGTGGTATCGAAAGTCGGAGTTGTCGGCCGACCGTGCCGGGCTGCTCGGTGCCCAGGACCTGCCGTCGACGATGCGCCTCTTCATGAAGATGGCGGGCGGCGGCAACACGCAGAATGTCCGGCCGGGCGACCTCAACCTCGAGCCGTTCCTGACCCAGGCCAACGAGTACGCGACCAACAACGAGGGGTTGAAGATCGTCTGGAAGGTGCTCAACACCCTGGCGTTGACCCACCCGATGAACGTGGTGCGCGCAGCCGAGGTCCAGCTCTGGCTCCAGAGCGGTGCCTACGACCGGATCATCGATGGCGAGTATCCGCGACGGGGAACCGAGCAGGCCGAGCGTCCGCTCAAGGATGACGTCAAGGAAGCCGGCGAGTACTACCGCCAGGAAGCGAAGGAGATGGCCTCCCATCTCTCCAACGCGGCGAAGAAGGCCGCCTCGTCCGCCCGGGAGGCGTTCGACGACTTCCGGCGGAAGGGTCAGGACCACCCCGAGTGAGGATTCTCGTCATCGGCGGCGGCGGCCGGGAACACGCGCTGGTGGCAGCCCTCGCCGCCGATGACGCCTCGCATGAACTGCATGCCGCCCCGGGCAATCCGGGGACGGCACTCCTCGCCACCAATCACGCCGTCCCCGCCGACGACATCGATCGACTCGCCGACCTCGTCGATGCCTTCGCCATCGACCTCACGGTGGTCGGCCCCGAGGTCCCGCTGGCCATGGGACTCGCCGACCGACTCCGTTCAGAGGGTCGCACCGTCTTCGGCCCCGGCGCCGCGGCGGCGCAGATCGAGGCATCGAAGGCCTTCGCCAAGGACGTCATGGCGCGGGCCGGCGTCCCGACCGCCGCGAGCGAGGTGTTCGACACGCTGCAACCGGCCCTCGACCACGTCGCCGAGCATCCCGAGCCGATGGTGGTCAAGGCGTCTGGGCTCGCCGCGGGGAAGGGCGCCGTCGTCTGCGCCACCCGTGCCGAGGCGGCCGACGCCGTGCGTGCGATGCTCAGCGACCAGAGCCTGGGCGCTGCAGGTGGCACGATCGTCATCGAGGCATTCCTCGAAGGCGAGGAACTCTCGGTCTTTGCCGTCACCAACGGGAGGGAGATCACCCTGCTTCCCTCCGCCCAGGACCACAAGCGGATCGGTGAAGGCGACCGGGGCGCCAACACCGGTGGGATGGGGGCCTATGCCCCGGTGGCGATCGCGACGCCGGCGCTGCTTGAGCGTGCCCGACGAGAGGTGTTGATCCCCACCCTGCGCGAACTCGACCGTCGTGGGGCGCCCTACCGCGGCGTGCTCTATGCGGGCCTGATGATCCATCCCGACGGCACCCCCAACGTGGTCGAGTTCAACTGCCGTTTTGGTGACCCCGAGGCCCAGGTGATCCTGCCGCTGGTGTCGGCCGGGCTCACCGCCCTGCTCGATGCCGCGGCGCGCGGCCAAGCGTTGCCGCCGGTCACGGTCCGTGAGGGCGCCGCCGTCACCACGGTCCTCGCCAGCGCTGGCTATCCCGCCTCGTCACACAAGGGCGACCCGATCACGATCCCCGATCGGCTTCCCGATGGCGTCACGGTCTATCATGCCGGCACCGCGACGGCGGATGATGGCTCGCTCGTCACCAGCGGCGGCCGGGTCCTCGCCGTGACCGCGGTGGCGGCGAGCTTCGGCGAGGCCCAGTCGTCGAGCCGCGACACTGCCGAGCGCATCGCCTTTGACGGCAAGCAGTTCCGACGAGATATCGGGTGGCGAGAGAAGGAGAGAGGAGAGAAGCGAGAGGAGAGAAGGGAGTAGCGCGCCGACGATTTCCCGGAACTTCGTTCGCGCTTGCCAATGTGGTTCTCCTCTCTCCTCTCTCCTCTCTCCTCTCTCTTCCAAGATGCCAGAACTCCCCGAAGTCGAAACGATGGTGCGCGAACTCCGGCCCCAGTTGGTGGGTCGGCGGATCATCGGTGCGCGTCTCAGCCACGACAACCTGCTCGATGGCGTGACTCGGCGTGCCTTGGTGTCCGGACTCCGAGGTCGGGAGATCGTGGCCATCGATCGCCGCGCCAAGCACGCGCTGCTGCACACCGACACCCGAATCCTCGCCGTCCAGCCGGGGATGAGCGGGGGACTCCTCCTGGCACCGGCAGCGCGACGCGGGGAGGCGGCCAAGTACGACGTGCTCACCTGTAGCCTCGATGATGGTCGAGCACTCATCTATCGCGACGTCAGGCGGATCGGCACGCTCCGATGGCTCACATCGGAGGGGTGGAGCCGCTACGCCGAGCGACTCGGTCCGGAGCCACTCGACCCGGCGCTCACCGCCGAGGCCTTCGCGGCCCGTCTCGGTCGCTCGCGCGCCGCGATCAAGAAGGTGCTGATGGACCAGCGTTTCGTGGTGGGTGTCGGCAACATCTACGCGAACGAGGCCCTGTTCGAGGCGGGCATCGATCCCTCGCGCGCCGCCAACACCGTCTCGGCCGACCAGTACGCCGCGCTCCACGGCCACAT
>JAHEFN010000334.1 GCA_024640185.1 Gemmatimonadota bacterium
ATGTTCGCCGACAGGATGAACTGCGCCCGGTTGATGCGGAAGTTCCAGTCGAGGCCGGCCTGCATGAAGAGGATCGGCATCGCCATGCCGGCCCGGATCCCGCCATCGGTCCCCCGCACTGGCTCACCTGCGGCCCCGAGGTACCCCTCGAGCGAGAGCGTCGGACCGCCAACGATGGGATTGACGAGCGGGTGGCGGACGCCGAGGAACCCTGCCCCCCCCAGTGCCGTCGCTCCCGAGAGACCGGTTGCCGTCAACGAGGCGCCCCCATAGGCGAGCCAGCGCGACGGCTGTCCCATCGAGACGATCTCCGCCTGGGGGCCGAGAGGCGCCCTCGCGGGACCGGACTGCGCCTGGACCACGGCGATGGAACTCGCGACGAGTGCGAGGGGGGCCAGCAGGCGGGTGCTCAACGGGTGCATCGGTCCTCCAGAAAGTCGATCACGATCGCGACCGCCAGTGGGGCGGACACGAAGGAGCGCCCCCCAGCAGGAGGCGAAGAGCCAGCAAAGGGTGATTCGGGCCCACCAGTGGCGGGCCCGCTCAGAACCAGAATCCTGACCGCGCGATGATCCGGTGTCCCTCGTCCCCAGAGGCGTACGCCACGCTGGCCACCGCGGTCTGGGTGATGGTGCCGAGCCAGATGCCGCCTCCGACATCCTGGTGCCAATTGTCGGACGGTCGCGCGTTCGCCCACACCCGCCCGATATCCCAGAAGGTAAAGAGGCCGAGGCGTGCCGGGACCGAGGGGTGCACCCGCGCCACCTGCACGCGCAGTTCGGCGCTGCCGTGGGCCGCCTGCTCACCGGCAAACCGCCACGGCGAATACGCGCGCAGCGTACTCGTGGTCCCGAGGTAGGTCAGCGCGTGGAACGGAACCTGTCCCGGTGCCCCGAATGCGGCGGTCCCCCCGGCCAAGAGGGCGAGCACCGGTCGGAGCGGGCCCTCCCACGCGAACTGCGACTGCAGCAGTGCCGACGCCCTGCCATAGGCACGCTCCACGTCGAGCACCGCCGGATAACCGGTCACCTCGAGATCGAACAGGATGCCGTGGCGGCTGTTACCGGGGACGTCACGCGTGTCGACGTGAAACGCGGCGCCAAGGCCTGCCTCGGCGTAGGTGCCGAGCCCGGACGGCGCATCGACGGCGATGCGGCGGAAGCGATTGGGTCCGTGCTCGAGGTCGGTGTACGCGATTGCGGCTCGCGGCCCGAAGCGGAAGTCGACCCCCGGTCCCGGGTTCCATCCGAGATCGAGCTCGAGCCGGGCCCGATGCGTGTCGACGCGGTAGTAGTCGGCCTCACGGGTTTCGTCGTAGGGCGACTCATTCCCGAGTCCGTACCAGAACGGCCGTTCGACGCCGGTCACCAGGAACCGCCCACCGAGGAACCGCGTGGTGTTCTCGGCAAAGTGGCGTGCGTCGACCTCGAGCTCACCGGTATGGGCCCCCAGGGCAGCCACGGCGCGCCAGTTGAGGGTCCAGGCATAGGGCTGGTGGCGGAACCCGTAGGTCATCTGGCGTGACTGCCAGCCCACCATCAAACCGGCCCCGGCTCCGGTGTTGATCACCGGCCCCTGGTGGTGTGGCCCACCCCAGTCACGATGTGTCAGGGCAAGGGGGTCGTCGGGGTCCGGCCGTGCACCATAGCTCCGGGTGTCGATCTGGCCGCCGACGGCCCGGTTGGTTCCGCGATCGTCGTACAGGCGCACCTCGCTCCGTCCGTCGATCTCGAATTGGTCGTCACCGGCCCCGCCAATGAATCGCACCCGAACATCGCCGGCGCGTGACCCGGTGGCACGGACACGGTCGTTGCCTCCCCGGAGGTAGACGCGCACCTCGCGCGTCGTGTCGAGATCGAAGGTTCGTCGATACCAGGGTCGCTCCGGGGTTGCGCGCTCCGCGATGGTGATGGTCGTCAGCCCAGCCGCATCGGTGGACGCCTCGGCCACCTCATCCGCATCGGTGGCCCAGACGTCGACGTCGAGGGCGAGGAGCCGATAGTAGCGTTCGGCCATCTCGGGGAGCTGGTCACGACGGCTGCGGAGGGCCTTCAAGAGGGTTGCGCCATCCACCGACTGCCATTCCGAAGGCAGGCGTGACACGGCGGAGGCCAGCACGTCATCACCCAGTGCCGCCTGCAACGCGCCGGCACGTTCCTGCCACACGTCATGAGGAAGTGCCGAGAGCAGTTCCCGGTCGAGGTGGCGCCCCGACCAGGTCGCCTTGACGATGTCGGGGTACGTTGGACCGAAGGAGACTCGCATGGCGGCTGGCTCCCCGGCGACGCCGAGCACCTTGCCATTGAGCCGCGAGAAGGCGTGATCGCGCGGAGCACCGACCGGCGACCACGTCGTCCCTCCATCCCGTGCCGAGGCCGACCATTGCCAGCGCTCCGGACCGCGATCCCATTCGCCCACAAAGACGTCGAGCAGCCGCTCCATCAGGTAGGCCTCGGAGGCAACCTGCTGCCCCGGGGTCGTCGCGAGCACTCGCCGGAGTTCGTCAGTGTCGATGGTTCCCGTGGGGATCCCGTGGCCCGCGTCACGGATCAGCCCCAATGCTCCGGCGAACCGATCCCGGTACGGTTCGGGGAGCCCAGCCGTCGGGAGTACGACCGCTCGCGGTTGGATGGCGCGTGTGTCTCCGCTGGCTCCTGACAGGGTTGGCATGACCAGCGCCGCGGCGGGGAAGACACCGCTGACCTGGTCCCGTGCGACCTCGGGAAGAAGGGTCGCCGCCAATTCCCCAGGAAGTCCCGTCCCGATCGTCCGTGC
>JAHEFN010000335.1 GCA_024640185.1 Gemmatimonadota bacterium
TGAGCAGCGCCGCGAGCGCCCCGGTGTAGACGATGTTGCGGAGCAGGGTCCGGGTGCGGTCGCCCTCGAAGGCCTCGAGGCAGATCGTCCCGAACGGCACGCCCAGCACGGTGACATCCTCGCGCGCCAATCCCGGACCGAGCGGCCAGGACGAGTCGTAGAGGAAATAGCCACCGGGGCGGACGGTGGCCATGTCCTTGACGTAGGTCGCCGGGTTGAGTGCCACCACCAGGTCGATCGCCGACGGCCGCGCGGTGTATCCCTCGCCGCTCACCCGGATCTCGTACCAGGTGGGGAGGCCCTGGATGTTGGACGGGAAGAGGTTCTTCCCCGTCACCGGGATGCCCATCCGGAAGATCGCCTGCATCAGGATGCCGTTGGCGCTGGCCGAGCCGGTGCCGTTGACGGTGCCGATCTTGAACGCGAAGTCGTTGACGCGGTTCATCGGGTCACCACCAGATGGTCGGCGTACGGCAGCTTGAGGTCGAAGGTGCGCATGTCCCACGCCGCGGTTGGGCAGCGCTCCGCACAGAGCCCGCAGTGGACGCAGACATCCTCGTCCTTGACCATCACGCGCCGGGTCTGGGGCAGGGCATCCGAGACGTAGATCTCCTGGGCGGGATTGAGTGCCGGGGCAGAGAGCCGCTCCCGCAACTCGTCGATCGGCGAGGAGTTGGTGGTGATGGTGAGGCAGCGGGTCGGGCAGACGTCGATGCAGGCATCACACTCGATGCAGAGCGGGGCGGTGAAGTGGGTCTGGATGTCGCAGTTGAGGCATCGTTGCACCTCGTGGGCGGTCTGCTCGGCGGTGAAGCCGAGCTCCACCTCCACGCCGATGTCGCTGAACCGCTTGCTGAGCTCCTCGTGGGTCATCTTCTGGCGCTTCGACGGATCGTAGTCGTTGTCGTAGGCCCAGCTGTGCATCCCCACCTTGGCGCTGGCGAGTGTCATCCCCTGCGGCGGGCGCTCGGCGACGTCACGACCCTCGCAGTGGGCATGGATCGAGATCGCGGCCTCGTGCCCGTGGGCCACCGCCCAGATGATGTTCTCCGGGCCCCACGCCGCATCGCCACCGAAGAAGACCCCAGGTCGGGTGCTCTCGAAGGTGCGCCGGTCGACGATGGGCATGTCCCACTCGCCGAACTCGAGCCCGATGTCGCGTTCGATCCAGGGGAAGGCATTGTCCTGGCCGATGGCGAGGATCACCGCATCGCACGGGATGATCGTGGTGTCGAGGACGGTGCTCCGCTGCTTGCCCTTCTCGTCGGTCTTCCACTCGACGATCTCGAATTCCATCCCGGTGAGCGTGCCATCTTCCACCACGAACCGCTTCGGCGAGTGGTTCTCGATGATCTCGACCAGCTCCTCCTCGGCGTCCTCCAGCTCCCACGGCGAGGCCTTGAAGTTCTTCCGGCCCCGGCGGGCGATCACCTTCACGTCGGTCGCGCCGACCCGCTTGGCGGTGCGGCAGCAATCCATCGCGGTGTTGCCGACCCCGATGATCAGCACCCGCGGCTCGATCTCGGTGATGTGGGCGAAGTGGATGTTGGCGAGCCAGTCGATCCCGATGTGGATCTGCTCGGGGGCGTCCCATCGGCCGGGGAGGTCGAGCTCCTTCCCCTTGGGGGCCCCGCTGCCGACGAACACCGCGTCGTAGTCCTCTTCGAGCAGGGCCTTCATGCTCTCGACGGGGGTGTTGTACCGCATCTCGGCACCCATCCGGATGATGTAGTCGCACTCCTCGTCGAGGACCTGGGCGGGGAGCCGGAAGGCGGGGATGTTGATCCGCATCAGCCCGCCGGGGGTGGGATTCTTCTCGTAGATCGTGACGTCGTAGCCGAGGGGGAGGAGGTCGTTGGCGATGGTCAGCGAGGCCGGTCCCGCGCCCACGCAGGCGACCCGTTTGCCGTTCTTGACGGTCGCGCCCTTGGGGAGTCGATCGGTGATGTCGCCCCGGTGGTCGGCGGCGACCCGCTTGAGCCGGCAGATCGCCACCGGCTTCTCGTCGACCCGGCCCCGACGGCAGGCGGGCTCACACGGCCGGTCACAGGTGCGGCCGAGGATGCCCGGGAAGACGTTCGACTCGCGGTTGAGCATGTAGGCGTCGTCGTACCGCCCTTGGGCGATCATCCGGAGGTAGCCGGGGACGTTGGTGTGGGCCGGGCAGGCCCACTGGCAATCCACGACCTTGTGGTAATAGTCGGGATTCGAGACGTCAGTTGCCGCCATCCGTACCGCCTTGGAGCGAGTCTTCGCGATGGGGAGCCCCGAGGGGACGCGGGGCCGGGTCAGGCGAGGGGATCCGATTGGTGCAGATTGACGGTACCTTCTACCAATCCTGACAACAAGTCCACCCCGCCTTCCGAGAGCCGACAGTTGAGCGTTTCGACCACTCCCTGCCCCGGATTCATCTCGCCCTGCGGCGAAGAAGCTGCCCCGTGACCCTCGACCGTCTCACCGCCGCCCTGGCCGATCGCTACACCATCGAGCGCGAGCTGGGGCAGGGCGGGATGGCGACGGTGTATCTGGCTCGCGACCTCAAGCACGGGCGCCATGTCGCCATCAAGGCCATGCGGCCGGAGCTCTCAGCGGCGATCGGCGGCGACCGCTTTGTGCGCGAGATCGGGGTGCTCGCCAGGTTGCAGCACCCCCACATCCTGCCGCTGCTCGACTCCTCCATCGACCAGTCGTGCCTGTACTACGTGACGCCGTTTGTGCGGGGCGAGACCCTCCGGGAGATGATCGGCCGGGACGGGTC
>JAHEFN010000071.1 GCA_024640185.1 Gemmatimonadota bacterium
AATCACCTGCTCTGCCGGGACCCACGGGGTGAGCAGGCCTCGTACCATGGTGCCCCAATTGCCGGGGGCCACCGCCAGCATCACGGTCAAGGCGGTCAGCGCCGCGGCGAGGTGCAGCGCCGCCCGACGCATTCTGGGCGCCTCCAGTTGGCTGCCGTCCCTGCGCGCTGCCAGGGCCGCGGTGGCCCGCTGTGCGAGTCGCCCGGCGAGCACCGGCGAACTTCGCTCGGCGATCGGACGGTCGAGGGCATCGACGGCACTCAGGAGGCCCTGACCGAAGATCGGGTCGCGCTCCTCGAGATAGCGGGCCAACCGCGGCGAGCTCACGCGCCGCAAGAGCGGCCGGACCACCCACCAGAGCGCTGCCGTCACGACCACCACCCAGAACACCATCCGCAGACGACCGAACCCGATCGGGGTCGGCACCCCGAGGACGAGCGGGAGGGCCAGCAGCAGCCCGAACACGACCACGGTGGCGGTCCACGCGGCGCCCTGGAGGACCACCCGGCGGCGCCAGGCACGACGGGCACGACCCAACGCACGGCGCAGGGCATCGTCGGCCGCCGTCCAATCGGTGTGGTTCAGGGGGATGCCAGTCATCGAGGAGCGCCTCCGTTGCTGCTGACGGCGGGCGACCGAGCCGCAACGCCGCGCCATCCGCGCGATGCCACGACGGTCTCCACACCAAGGACCACCAGGAACGCCAAGAGCAGCCACCGCCAGCCGCGTTGCCGTGCCTCACGCGCCGAGGCGAGCTCGGGCGGTGACATCGCACCGGCCGCGGGCAACTCGGCCACGCCGAGCAACAGCTCCTCGGCGGCCATCATGGTCAAGTCACTCTCCGCGGCTGGCGCATTGACCGCGATCACACCAACCGGGAGTCCGCCGGCCCGTCCCTCGAAGGCCTCATGAAATCCCGCGTCGCGGAGCACCACAAACCGTGTGGCATCAACCGGCCTGGCGAGGTCACCCGCGGGTGAGCGGACCACGGGGGTGCGCAGTGACACCGGCGCCAGCCACGGTTCGCCGCTCTCCTGCACCGGCGCGCCGGCGCCGTGGCCAGCCGCCCAACCGACCACGCCGCGCAGGAATGGGAGAAAGGCCGGCTGCAAGGGAAAGTCTCCGCGACGGGCATCGAGGGGGATGGCGACCAGCATCGTCCGCCCGGCTCCGGACGCTCCGGCGATGAGTGCCGGTGACCCGTCATCGAATCGCAGCAGCACTGCACCATCGCCGGGAGCATCGATGACGGCGTGACGGCGAACCCGCACCGCCGCGAAGGCGTCACTGCGCTCCTCACGGAACGCCGACAACGCCGGGTGTGAGGTCTCGGCATCGCCGAGGACGGCACCCTCGCGGCGATCGATGTTCCCTCGAAGCGTGGCGGTGAGCGGGTCGAGCTCACCCCGTCGCCCGGCGAGGCGCTCACCGGCCACGACCACCAGTCCGCCACCGGCCCGAAGCCACGCATCGAGCGCGGTGGCCACCTCACCCTCGGGCACCACCGCGTCGAACAGGAGAATCGCGGCACTGCGATCGATCGTGGCCCGGTCGAGTCGGTTGACCCGCTCGACGGTGAAGACCGGATCCCGTCCGATCCGGAGTGCCTGCTCGACATAGCGCCATTCATCGGGCTGGGCGTTGCCGGCCGCCACCAAGGTGATGCGGGTCGCCAACTCGGCGGGAACGACCAGATACCTGGCGTCATCGCTCGGCAAGGCGTCCGCACCGACTCGGACGGTGACGCGCGCCTCGGCGCGTGCCAGGGTGACCGTGTCGAAGACGACACGCGCGGTCCCGTCGGCCGGGAGGATGACCGCCACGGTACTGATCTCACGACCATCGATGACCAGGACGGCCTCGGTGGTTCGCGGGGCCTCGCCGCCGTGGCGGTCGATGCGGGCCGCGACCACGGCGCGGCGCGCCTCCTCGGCGGGGACCGACTGGACCTCGATTGCCAACACGGCCGCATTGTCGCGCGACGCGGGATGGACCGCGACCGTGCGCAGGGTGGTGCCCGACGGGAGGGCTGGCGCGCTCGTCGCCGCCAGCCCGCTGCGTTGCAGGTCACTCACCAGCACGATGTCACCCGGGAGGGGCTCATGGGCCAACAGGTTGGCGGCCGCCCGGAGTCCGGCGGCGAATCGTGTCGCGCCCGCAGCAACAGGTGTGGCCCCGATCACCGCACGCGCGGCGGCATGATCGTCGGTCGGCTCCAGCAATACCGTGGCGGAGGCATCGAAGGCGACAATCGCGATCCGGCGACCAGTGGGCAGCCCCTCGATGACCGCCCGTGCCGAATCGACCCACGCCTCGCGCACGCCGACGGCATCCATCGAGGCCGAGCGATCGAGCAGCAGCACCGTCAGCCCCACGGGGTTGGCACGGGTCACGTCGCTGCGTTGCAGGTACGGACGGGCGAACGCGAACACCAACAGCACCAGGGCCAACGCCCGCAGGAGGAGCAAGGGCCAGTCGGTGATCCGTCGCCGATGATCGGTCTGGGTTGGCAGGCGCGAGAGGAACATCAGTGATGGAAACGGGGTCGGCTTCTGGCGATCGCGGCGACGGAGGTGCAACACGACCGGGATCACCAACGCCGCGAAGCCGGCGAGGAAGAGCGGCACCAGGAAGGCGAACGGCATCAGCGGCCGCGCTCCGGTCGACGACGATGCTCGAGCCAGGCCCGCAAGGCACGGTCGAGTGGCTCATCGCCGTAGACGCGGAGGTATTCCGCCCCGGTGCCACCGACCCGTTCGGCAAGCGCATCACCGTGGGCACCGAAGGCCTCGAGGTAGCCGGCCCGGATCTCCTGGGGCTTGAGGGCCACTCGGTGGGCCGTCTCGAGGTCGGCAAAGGTCTCCGACCCTTCATACGGCAGGTCACGCTCGGCAGGATCGATCACATGCAACAACATGACATCGTGTCCTCGCGCCTCGAGCGCCGCCACGCCGTGTTGGATCGCCTCTGGACGGTCGTAGCAGTCGGAGGCAACCACCAGCATGCCGGCCCGCCCCTTGAGTTCCGCCACCCGCTCCAGCGCCGCGCCGAGGGCGATCTCCCCTTCCGGTTCCGCTCGTGACAGTGCCTGCAGCACCAACGGCAGGTGACGGGTCGAGGGCGGGACGATCGCCGAGGCATCCCGGCCGAGGGGGATGTAGCCGACCCGGTCCCCTTGGCGCTTCGCCAGCCAGGCGAGGGAGGCCAACATCGCCCTGGCCCAACCAAACTTGCTCAGTGGCCCACTCTGGAACCCCATCGAGGCCGAGACATCGAGGGCAATGCGCACGTCGGCATTGGTCTCGGCCTCATAGGTCTTGAGGTAGAACCGGTCGGTGCGACCGTAGACCCGCCAGTCGATGCGTCGCAGGTCATCGCCGGGTTGGTAGGCACGATGCTCGGCGAAGTCGACCGAGAGTCCCGCGCGCGACGAGCGGTGGGCACCATGCAGGAAGCCATCGACCACGGTGCGTGCCAGCAGTTCGAGGTCACCGATCCCGGCCAGCAGGGCGGGATCGAGCATCGTCGTCGGCGCGACGCCGGTCATCGACTCAGAGCCCCGACCGTGGCGGCGTCGCCTGCGCCACCAACTTGGCGATCAATGCATCGGTCGTGACCCGCTCCGATTGGGCCTGGAAGGTCCGCAACAGGCGGTGCCGCATCACCGGCCGGGCCAGCGCATTGACGTCCTCGAAGGAGACGTGACTGCGACCCTGCAGCAGGGCCCTCGCCTTCCCGCCAAGGGTGAGCGCCTGAGCCGCACGCACCGATGCGCCATAGGCGAGATACCGGTTCACGAACTCAGGGGCCCCCGCGCCCGGTCGCGAGGCGCGGACCAGCTGGACCGCGTACCGGACGACATCGTCGGCCACCGGCACGCGGCGGACCACCTGCTGGTAGGCGAGAATCTCCTCTCGGGAGACGACCGCCACGATCGCCTGGGGAGGGGCGGTCGTCGTCGCATGGACCACCGCGATCTCATCGTCCTCGGGGGAGTATTCCAGCGGGATCTCGAAGAGGAACCGGTCGAGCTGGGCCTCGGGAAGCGGGTAGGTCCCTTCGAGCTCGATCGGGTTTTGGGTCGCGAACACGAAGAACGGCGGGTCGAGGTCGTAGGTCCGTCCCTGCACGGTCACTCGCCGTTCCTGCATCGCCTCGAGCAGGGCCGACTGGGTCTTCGGGGGCGTCCGGTTGATCTCGTCGGCGAGGACCACGTTGGCGAAGATCGGTCCCGGCAGGAACGAGAGGCGGCGATGCCCGGTCTCCGGGTCGTCCTGGATCATGTCGGTGCCGGTCACATCCGACGGCATCAGGTCGGGGGTGAACTGAATCCGTGAGAAGCGCAGGTCGAGGGCCTGTGACATCGACTGGATCAACAGCGTCTTGGCCAGCCCGGGGACACCGACGAGCAGGCAGTTTCCCCCGGCAAAGAGCGCCGTCAGGGCCAGTTCGATCACATCGTCCTGGCCGATGATGACCTTTCGCAGTTCGGCGGTGATTCGTCCGCCGGCCTCGTGGAGACGGTCGGCAAGCGAGGCATCGTCAAGCGTGCCAAGGTCAGGCGGGGGATTGACGGCGGTCACGGGGAGTCCTTTCCCTCATCGGGTGAGTCCGTAGACGATATAGTTGACGCCCAACTTGTAGGCTTCATTGGAATAGGCAATCGGGAAGAACCCCTGATCGGAGAACTCCCAGTACTCGGCGATGTCACCGTTGTAGTTGGCGATCACCATCAGCCGCTTGGTGACGTCGTTGTCCTCGAAGATGCCCCAGAACTGTGTCTGCAGTCCCCCGTAGGGATGGCGCACCTGATCAAAGTCGGTGAAGTGGTAGAACGCATCGAAGACCGGGTGCTCCTCGGGAATTTCCAGCAGGCGCGCTGCAGGCAACACCCGCTTCATCTGGGCCTCGAAGTTGAACCAGTCCTGCTCCCGGAAGTCATCCACGATCAGGGTCCCGCCGCGACGCAACCAGCGGCCGAGCGCCTCACCCTCCGTCGCACTGGGGACCCAGGCACCCACCTCGACGATGTAGGCGATCGTGTGGTCGAAGAGGGCCGGGTCATCGAAACCCAGCACGGCGCTGGCCTCGGTGCGGGCCCGCACGGTGCTGAGTTCGACAAGGATCTTGGTGAAGTTCGCCTCGGCACGGGCATAGTCGTGTGACCACATCGGACCACCCCGCATCAGTCCCCCGGCCGCGGCGTAGCGGATCCGGGTGAACTCGAAGAGCCCGCTGTAGGGCAGGTTGGCCGCCAGGATCACCTCGGGCGCCCCCCTGCCCCGGCCACGACCGAAGCCCCCATCATCGATGCCGCGCTGGGCCACCACCGGGAGGGTGCCGGCGACGAGGGCGAGGGCCAGCAGCGTTCGCGTCATGGTGTCGTCCCGGCCCGCCGGGCCTTGAGAAGGAGGCCCTGCGCCCGCTCGTATCCGGGCGCCTGCTCGAGCACGCCGAGCAGTTCACGGCGGGCGTCAGCCAATTCCCCGGCGTCGAGGAGGGCCGCGGCAAGATCGGTGCGGGCTGCGACCGGGTCAGCTGGACGGAGCAACACGATCGCTCGGCGAGCCAGGACGGCGTCGGCATCACGACCCAATGCCCCCGCCACCTCCGCGCGACGGCGCCACATCTCGAGACCGTAGGGTGCGATCCAGGTCGCCCGCTCGAGCGCCGTCAGCGCGCCGAGGGTGTCACCACGGGTCATCCGCCACGTGGCCTCCACCTCGTTGGCCGTGAGTGCCGTCTCGTCGCGCTCGGTGACCCCGGTGAGCGCCTCGAGGGCTGCCTGGCGTTCGCCTGTCGACCAGAGGGTCATCGCGAGCGGCAACGCCGGACCGTCGGCGCCTCCGTACGCCGGGAAGCGTTCGCGAGCGGCGGTCAGCATCATGACGGCCGCGGAACTGTCACCGGCCTGCAGCGCCGCGATGCCGGCAGCCAGCGGCGCACCGAACACCGTCGGATCGCCACTCGCGATGGCCGCGAGCGGGGTGGCAAACCGTTCCCGCAGCCAGCCGAAGAAGCGCACGTCGAAGGCGGCCATCGTCCCACCGGTGACCCGCCCCATGATGGTCTCGGTATCGTCGCCGGTGGCGTAGCCGCCCAGCATGCTGCGGATCCCCTCGATGCCGACCTCGCGCTCAAGGAACTCCACGACCAACGACGCCTGGTAGTAGGACAGGCCGAGCCGATCCGGCCGATCCGGACGCACGAACCCATCATTGAGACGGGCCGTCGGCAGCAGGGAGTCACTGGCGAGTGCCGCCACGAAACCGATCGACGCATGAGCTCCCCACCCCGGTCGTGCACGACGCTCCTCGAGCACGGAGAGGCCCTCCGAGAACCACCGCGGCACCCGGTTGGCGGAGGCGCCGAGGGTGAAGGTGTGGGCCAGCTCGTGCCATGCCGTGGAGCCGACGTTGAACTCGCCGGCGGGACGGGCATCGGGGGCATCCATGGCGAGCACGGTCCCGAAGGAGACACCGAGGGCCCCGAGTCCGGCGAGCCCGATGGTCCGCACCGAGAAATCCGCATGTCGGTCGTAGAACTCGATCCGGATCGGCGTCGGCGGCCGGTGGTCGTAGCGCGCGGCAAATCGGTCATAGCCCTCCTCAAGCAGCGGTCCGATCACCGCCGTGAGGAGGGCGGCATCCTCCGGTGGGGCGACGAACTCGAATCGTGGCGTGCGGATCGTCTCGAAGGTGGCCAGCTCATCGAGCAAGTCGAGGGTGTTCTTGTGCCAGAGATGAAACGGGTCACGGGCGAAGGCCTGCTCGAGCACCGCACGGCCCTCGGCGATCTGCCCGGTCCGCAGCAGGTTGGTCCCCAGGGCGCCCAGCGCCGCGACGGAGCCACCATCGAGGGCCACCCCCCGTCGAGCGAGCTCGGCAGCGGCCGCATAGCGCCGGTGACGGCCCGCCGCCTCGGCCACCGCAGCATAGAACCCTGCCGGCCGTGCGCTCAGTGACTCCACCTGGCGTTCGGCCGCAGCAAACCCCTCCCCGTCATCGGCCAACCAGGCGAGTGAGGCCACCGCGGCCCAAGCGCCGAGCGAGGTCGAATCAGCTGCCAGCGCTCGGGTGGCGGCGACGCGCGACGAATCGTACTGCTCCGCTTCGAGATGCAGCCTGGCGAGCAGCAACAGCGCTGGCACCGAGTGCGGATCGACCGCCAACCCCTCGCGGACCAGGGCGAGCGCGTTGCCCCCGGTCAGGGTCGCCGCATGGGCCAGGCCGACCATGGCCCGCACATCATCGTCGCGTCGCGCAAGCACATCGCGGTACCCCTGCACCGCGTCGGGCGCGTTGTAGCGTTCGAGGAAGAGGTCCGCCGCCCGGAGGGTACCCTCGACCGCGGTCGGGTCGGCGGCGCTGGCGGCATCGAAGGCCTCGAGGGCATCTCGCACCGCATCGGGATCATCCTGGCCGAGCAGGCGCAGGACGCGACCGGCCGCGATGAGGTCGTCGGCACTCCAGCCGCGATGGTCACGCCGCCAGGCATCGGCCAGTGGTTGCGCCAGCAGGCGTACGGCGACCGGGTCGCCGCGACGCTCGGCCAACTCCGCGAGCACCGCCGTCGCCCGCCGCGCACCGAATCGACCGGCCGCGGCCCGCTCCAACACCGGTTGTGCCTCGACGGCACGCCCCCGCAGCACGAGGATCTCGCCGAGCCACGCGAGCGTGGAGTCACCACCGGCACGCGCCAGGGCCTCTGCCGACGCCAGCGCACCGCGACCGATCATGGCGTCGAAGCTGTCGGCCGGCTGCGCGGCACATGGTGCCACGAGGAGGGCCGCGGCGAGCGGCCAGACCGGTCGCATCATGGTGGGCTGCCTGCGCCGGTAGCGCGGATCTGTTCGGTGCGTTCGGCGATGGCCACCAACAGGCGTTCGAGCTCCTCGAGGTAGGCTGCCGCGCGCATGCCCTCCTTGCGGCGCCGCAGCGCCTCGACCGCCCCCTCCAACTCCTGTCGCTCGGCGAGCAGGACCGCGACGCGCGGATCTGTCGAGGATGGTCGGGCCCCGAAGGTGACCCGTCGGGCAAGGCGCCCGTCACCGACCCCATCGCGACCGGGCTCGGCACTGCCGCGACCATCACCATCGTCGTCGAGCTGGGCATGCTCGGTCATCAACCGGCCGTCGCGCTCGTACGCCATCGCCACCTCGCGCACGGTGTACTGGAATGCCTCGAGCACACTCACCAGCCCATCCTTGTCGGCGTCGGCTTCGAGCGACACGAGGCCATGGGCGAATCGTGCGGCGAAGAGTGATTCGTTCCCCTCGGAGGACGAACGGGTGGCGGTCAGCACCACCCGGCCGGGCCGGGCGAGCACCGGCAGGAAATCACCGCTGGCACTGGCGCCGATCACGATCACGACGGTACGACCGGCGAGGAGATCGAGCCACCGCCCATAGTCCACTGCCGTGGGATCGGGTCCGGGCAAGGAGATGCGCGAAGCGGTCCCCTGTCCGCTGCCGTGGCCGATCAGGAAGACCGCCACGACATCCCCGGGCTTGGAGGTGGTGCCGAGTCGTCGGAACGCCGAATCGAGGGCCACCTTGGTGGCACGTCCGGCGAGACGTCCCGGTGCCGGCCGTGCCGTTTCCGCCAACCAACCGACCCGCTCCGGTGACACCCGCCACGGCCCGATGGCTGCCTCCACCAAGGCCTCCCCGGCGGTCGTGAAGGTGGCGGCGAAGGAGGCCTCGCCCGACAACCCCGTCACCACCAGGACATGAAGATCGCCGTCCTGGGCCGGCATCGGCGCGACACCGAGCACGACGAGCAACGCGAGTCGACCGATCATGCCAGCCCCCGCCACCGACGCCAGCCCCAGTCGGCACCCAACAGGATGAGGAAGAGGAAGAAGAGCAGCGGGGCGTCCCACAGGTCACTGGAGGCCCGTGCGGTGATGCCGCTCTCGGTCAACGTCACGTCGTCGGGGAGCTGCGAGACGTCGGCAAGGTCGTAATGCTCCCCCCCGGTTCCCTCCGCGATCCGCCGCAGCAGCGCCTCATCCCGTTCGACCGCGCCTGGGTCGCTGCGATCGAGGTCGCTGAGCACCAGGCCAGCGGCGGTGAGGGTGTCCTGCCCCCGAACCGCCGACAACTCCAATCGATAGGCGCCATCCGATGCCGGAGCGAAGCGCCCCGCGTACTCGCCCGCCGCACCGAGATCGGGCAGCAACGGCACCAGGTAGGCGGCAGCATCCGGTGGGATGACCCGTACCGTCACCCTGGCGTCATCGCGGGGCACGAAGGCGGAGTCGGTGACCCGGGCCCGCAACTCCACCGCTTCACCCGGTGCGGTGAGCGAGGGCGAGGCGTTGAGTTCAACCGGATCGGGAACCCCGTCGACGCTCCAGCGGAGGATCCGGTCCCAGAGCGCGGCGTGGGTGCGATCGTCGTCCGCGGCGTCCCGGCGCATCTGCAGTCGCCAGAGGTCCTGGGCCAACAGCACCGCCGCCTTGCCGCGACCGTAGCGCTGCACGACGAACACGGGCA
>JAHEFN010000072.1 GCA_024640185.1 Gemmatimonadota bacterium
GCATCCCGATGCTACATCCCCAAGTCGCTCTGGCCGGCGGTGCGCGAACAGATGGCCGCCGAGATCGCCATGATGAAGGTGGGCGATCCCGCCGACTTCGGCGTGTTCGTCGGGGCGGTGATCGATGAACGGGCGTGGACCAAGCTCGATGCGGTGCAGGCCGAGGCCAGGGGCGACAGCGCCGTGGAAGTGGTCGCCGGTGGCAATGCCGATCGCAGCGAGGGGTGGTTCGTCTCGCCGACGCTGGTGCGGGTCGATGATCCCCACCACCGGATGATGAAGGAGGAGTTCTTCGGCCCGATCCTCACCGCCTATGTCTACGATGACAACAAGTGGGCCGACGTGCTCGCCCTGGTCGACTCGACGGCCGAGTACGCGCTCACCGGTGCCCTCTTCGCGAACGACCGCAAGGCGGTGGTCGAGGCCAGCACCGCACTGCGGAACGCCGCCGGCAACTACTACGTGAACGACAAGTGCACCGGGGCGGTGGTCGGGCAGCAACCGTTTGGCGGGGGTCGCGCCTCGGGCACCAACGACAAGGCCGGCAGCATCCTGAACCTCTACCGCTGGGTGTCACCGCGCACCATCAAGGAGGTCGGTGCACCGCCGACCGACTGGCGCTACCCCTATCTCGGGTAGCCGGGCCGGCGGGGCAGGTGTCGCACCTTGCCCCGCCGCGCTGGAGTGCCAACATTGCGTCATGACCCTTCGTGAGGCTCGCCGCCGATGACTGACCCCTACCGGTCGTCCGAGGAATACGATGAGCAGGCCCACCAGCTCTACAACGAAGGTCGCTACGATGACGCCCTGACGCTGCTCCGCGAAGGGCTCCTTCGCTATCCGCAGAGTGTCGACCTCCATGTCGGGGTCGGCTATGCCCATCTCGCCAGCGAGCAATTCGCCTGGGCCCGCCAGGCCTTCGAGCTCGCCCTGATCCTCGACCCGGATCATGAGGACGGCCTCGCCGGCATCGGTGAGGTCGCGCTGGTGCTCGGTGAACTCGAACAGGGGCTCGCGGCGTTCCAGAAGCTGGTGGAGTTGGGATACGATGACGACCACGAGTTGATGCTGCAGGTCGGCCGGTCGCTCTTCCGCGAGGGGTTCTTCATCGAGGCCCGTCGGTTCTTCGAGTTGGCCCGCACCCACCACGCCGAGTCGGCGGAGGTGGCGGCGTCGCTCGGCTATACCGCGCATCGACTCGGCCTCGATTCCGATGCCTTCTATTGGTTGCGGCGGGCCCTGGCCCTCGACGCCGATTACCCCGAACCACGCATCTACCTCGCCAACATCCTCTACGACCGCGGCGAGAACGGTGCGGCACTGCACCACTTCACCCGGCTGCGCCCCGAGGTGCACTTCGATGACCTCGGACTCTGGCGGACGATCGAGCTGCTCAAGCTGGCCCGCGATGTCGGCGACGATGATGATGAACTCCGGCCGTGGTTCTCCCGGCTCGCCGAACTGGGCGAGGAGGCCTCGCCCGAGGACCTGATCCTTGCCGAGATCGAATCGCTGCAACCCGACGGGACCCGTCAGGACCCGAACCAGCTCGAGCTCTTCGGGACCCTGATGCGCGATGTTCCCGGGATGCAGCGTCGCGCCGCCAATGACCCTGCGGCCCACATGATCGAGACCCTCGACGGCCTCACCCTGTCGGGCTCCTGGGACGAGATCCTGGTCCAGTTGCAGACGGTCGAGGGGGCCTGGGCCGACGGGACCCTGGCCGAGTTCATGGCGTTGCTCGCGCAGCGGGGCCAGGCCGAGACCGGCGTGCGCATCCCGCTCACCAATCCCGAGGCGTTCCTGCGCGGAGCCGCCGAGGCCGGCGTCATTCGGCTCCTGGGATGATCGGTTTCGCAGCCGCTGGCAAGACCTACTCCACCCTCCTTGGTCGGCGGAAGGTTGTTGCGCTCGACGACCTCAGTCTCGACCTGCGGCTGGGTGAGGTGGTCGGCATCGCCGGCCCCAACGGAGCCGGCAAGTCGACCCTCATCTCCCTGCTGCTCGGCTTCCTGAACCCCAGCCGCGGTCAGGTCACGATCGAGGGCCTCTCCGCCCGGCGGTTCGTGGAGACCCGCGGGGTGGGCTACCTCACCGAACTGGTGAACCTGCCACCCCGCTGGCGGGTGACCGACCTGCTCCGTCGGATGGCGGTGCTCTCGGGCGTGCCGGCTGCCGAGGTCCAGAGCCGGGTCGAGGCCGCGATCGCCGATCTCGGCCTCGAGGAACACCGTCACAAGCAGGTGCGACAACTCTCCAAGGGAAACCTCCAGCGCGTCGGCCTCGCCCAGGCGTTGCTGGGTGACTTCGACGTCGTGGTCCTGGACGAACCGACCCACGGCCTCGACCCGGTGTGGACGGCCCGATTCCGCGACGTGGTGGCGCGACTCCGTCGCCCGGACCGGCTGGTGTTGATCGCCTCCCACAACCTTGATGAGCTCGAGCGGCTCGCCGATCGGGTGGCGATCCTCAACCGCGGTCGATTGACCCGGGTGGTCGACAGTGCGAGCCACAGCGGTGAGGAACAGAGCATCGCCTGGCGGCTGATCCTCGAGGGATCGCCCGACGTCGCCTCCCGGCTGCCCGGCGCCACTCCGGTTGAGGGTCGGGCCGGGACGTGGCGAGCGATGGCCACGCGCACCGACCTCAGTGCGGCTCTCGGCCAGCTGCTGACGGCTGGGGCGATCCTCGTGGAGTGCGTCCCCGAGGAATCCCGTCTGGCGGCCGAGTTCCGCGAGGCGGTGGACGAATGACACGCCACCCGTCGCGGTTTCGGTATCTCCCCTGGCTCGCCCGGGATGTCGCTCGCGGTCCGGGCGTGCTCTTCCTGATGGCGGCGGTCGTGGGCTCGGTCATCGTCTGGCGGGTGGCCGAGCGGACCGGCAGTTCCCCGGATCCTGGCTTCGTGCAGGCCACGACGTTCGCCGCCGTCAACGTGATCCTGATGCTGGTCGCCACCGGAGGGATGGTCAACACCGACGTGCAGCAGGGGTTCTATCGGGCGTGGTTCAGCAAGCCGATGGCTCCCTGGTGGTTCTATCTGCAGCGCTGGCTCCTCGGCGGGCTCTTCGTGCTCGCGACGCCGATCGTCTATGGGGCGCTCCTTGCCCTCCTGCTCGGCAATGGCATGGGTGTCAACGTGGCGCTGCTCGTCCAGCTCGCGCTCTCCTACCTGCTGGTTGGCTCCGCGGTCTTCCTGGTTTCCACCCTGCAGCGCCTCGACTGGCTGATCGTGTTCATCCTCTCGTCCGCCGAGCAGGCCCTGCATCGGTTGGCCCAGTCGTCGTTGGAGCTCCCCGCAACCCTCGAGTTCGCCTACCGGATCCTGCCGCCGTTCCACCTCATCGGGATCGGTGGGCCGACCCTCTCCGGCGGGCCGCTCTGGCATGTCGTGGGCTACGGCACCGGAATGCTCGTCCTCGCGCTCGTGGTGCTCCTCACCCGCCCACTCGGGAGCGGTGGCCGGGCCTGAGCGTGGCTGCCGTCACCCCCCGACGGCGGTACCTTCCAGATGATGCCTACTCCAGGGTCTCCGGCTCCCGACGCACGCGCGCCGGGATTCTCGGCTGCCGATGCCATCACCGCGGCCCGAATCCCACTGGCGATTGCCTTCGTGCTCATCCCGTCCGTCGGGGTGCGGCTGGTGCTGCTGGTGATTGCCGCCGCCACCGATCTCGGCGACGGCTGGGTGGCGCGACGGTTCGGGGCCTCGCGCATCGGTGCGGTGCTCGATCCGGTCGTCGACAAGTTGTTCATGGCCGCCGCCTTCGGCGTGGTGCTCTTCTCGGGTGCCCTGGCGTGGTACGAAGTACTGCTCGTGGTGATCCGCGACCTGGTGGCCTCGGTGGCCGTCTTCATCGCCGTGCCGCTCGGCAAGGGCCGGCCGATTCCGGCCAGACTCGGCGGCAAGGCCGTCACCCTGCTCCAACTGCTCACCCTGCTCGCCTTCCTGGTCGACGCCGCACAGCTCCGACCGCTCGCCTGGGCCACCGGTGCGGTGGCCCTCTATGCCCTGTGGGACTACAACCGCCTCTTCTTCCGGAATGCCCCGCCCCATGACTGATGACATCCTGAACCCCGACGATCCGAAACACTTCCGTCACGCCACCCTCCACTGGGAGCACGACACCGTCTTCCGCGGCGGCCCTCCCGGTGGTCAGGAGATCGTCACCGACGGTCGAGGTGACGAAGGGCCCGACATGGTCGTGCTGCTCTTGCTCGCCGCCGGGGGCTGCGCCGGCGCCGACGTGGTCAGCATCCTCAAGAAGATGCAGGCCGGACTCGAGAGCCTCAGGATCGAGGTCAGCGGCCGTCGCGATCCCGAGCCCCCCAAGCGCTACAACCACCTCACCCTGCGCTTCGTGATGCGGGGCACGGCGCTCACCGAGGCCAACACCGCTCGGGCGGTCGAGCTGAGCGTCAGCAAGTACTGCTCGGTGCTGCGGACCCTCGACCCGGAGATGCCGGTCGACACCGAGATTGTCATCGAGTCGTAGGGGACCGTGACGCGGGGGCGGGCACCGGAGTCCCATGACACCCGCCCCTTCTTCCGCCCTCCCAGGAGTCCCCGGCTGATGCCCTTACTCCGCACGGCCCTCGGTTGCTGCACCGTTCTCCTCGTCGGGGGAGGGTGTGGCCATACCGTGCCGTTCAGCGGGGGCGTGCCCGACGAGGACCCCGGCTTCACGAACCTCGTGCCCCGTCGGCTGACCTACAGCGAGGGTGCCGACATCCACCCGCAGTGGACCGCGGACGGCTCGGCCATCATCTACACCTTCGAGCAACAGCTTCCCGGCGACGAGTATCCCGATCGCTGTCTCGGGGCACTGCCAGCTGATGGTGGATCTCGGCAGGCCGAGTGGTGTTGGCCGGGCTTCGATCAGGGAGCCCGGCGGGACGGCATCGAGTGGGGCGCCCTGGCTCCCGATGGCACCCTGGTCTTCAACCACCACTTCGGTGCCGGTGACAAGCAGCCGAGCCCCTTCGCCGGCGCGTTCTATCACGCCCCGGCTGGCTCCGACCCGCTGACCGCGTCAACCGCACTGCTGACCCTGCTCGCGGCACCGCCCGGTGGGAGTGAGCCGTACGACTACCTGCTCGCCCCGGTCTTCACCCGTCCACGCGAAGTCACCGGGTTGGCGGTTGCCGTGAGCGTCGCCGAGACGAACTGTCCCCGGTGTGTCTGGGACACGGTGTACACCGGTCTCGATTTGGTGCGCCTCTCACTCGATGCCCCCGGGACCGTCGAGGTGCTCGCCAGGGTGTTGGGGGCACGGTTCCTCGCGTGGGACGGCTCGGTCGATCGGTTCTTCTACGGCCGCGCCGACCGCATCGAGGCGGTCCCCACCGACGGCGGCCCAGCGGCGATCGTCTGGCAGTTGCCCCGCTCACCGGACCGGGGCATCCCGGTGCTCACCGGCGTGGCGGCTGGTGACGGCCGGGTGGGCGTATCCTGGCACTACACCGACGGCGACACGCGCCACAGCGTGATCGGCCTGCTCCGGGCCGACGGAGGCGTCGATGAGGTGGTGCACTCGATCAACGGACCGCGCTGGGGGGCGATCTCCCTCTCACCCGACGGGAACCGACTGGTGGCCGAGCGGACCGAGGGAGGCCAACGCGATCTCTATCTCTGGGTGTTCGCTGGCGGACCGGCGGACGGCGGATGACGAGAGGGCCGACCCCTGCGTGGGATCGGCCCTCATCTATCTGTCCGCTCGCAGGCGCTGCTGCGTCGTGATCAGGCTGAGACTTCGGCCGTCTCTTCGGACTCGACGACATCGGTTTCAAGGGCAGCCGGCGACTCACTCTCGCTCAGCGCCTCGGCGGGGGTGGTGTGCTTCACCACGGGCCGACAGAACCGCTCGCCGAGCACGCGGACCTGGCCCAATGCCTCGGGCTTGAGGTCGGGGTAGCGGTCCGCGAGATACTGCATCGTGTCGTCCATCCACTCCTTCTGATGCTCCGGGTCGGCCTCGAGTACGCCGCAGCGGAGCACATGACTGAACAACTCGTCCCGAGCCTGATCGATCGCCGTGGGCATGGTCGAGGGGGAACGGGGCGCCTTCTTCTTAGTCAATGGACCTTCCTGGTTGTGCATGAACAGGTGGGGCAGCTACCCCACGCTTAGCCAATACGAACCCCCGAATATAGGGAATCCGTTCACCCTGAGGCAATTCCGGGGTAGATTTGCCCCCGATCAACCCGGTATTTGGGCATGTGAGTGCCGTGAGAGTCCCCAATACGCCCCCCCCAAGCTGGCCCGATTCTCGGTCGCCATGCTTTCGGAGGGGGCAGGAGCAGAGGCAGATGGCCGGTCAAAAGGGCTTCTACAGGATCATGATTGTCGTCGCCATCGCAGGGGTGGCGTGGCTCGGCTGGCGCGTGATGGCTGGACCCACGCTTCCGGTCACGGTCGCCAGCGGTGTCCCTGACACCACGGGCTTCACGGGATACCTGATCGGCGACGCCAGCGCCCCGATCGAGATCGTGGAGTACGCCGACTTCCAGTGCCCGGCATGCGCGGGATTTGACCAGGTGCAGTACCCGGATGTGAAGTCACGGCTGGTCGATGCGGGGAAGGCGAAGTTCCGGTACCGGGACTTCCCGCTGGAGATCCACCCGGAGGCACGTTTGGCGGCCCACGCAGCGGCCTGTGCCGATGATCAGGGCGGCTTCGCGGCGATGAAGGACGCCCTCTTCCAGCGGCAGACGGCCTGGTCGTTCCAGGGCGACCGCAAGGCCTACGGCATCATGGGTGACCTCGTCAGTCAGCTCGGTCTCGACCGGGGTGGTTGGGAGGCATGCATGGAGGCGGGTCGTCACGCGGCAAGGATCCAGGCCTCCCTGGAAGAGGGGCAGCGCGTGGGGGTCGGTTCGACGCCGACCTTCCTGATCAATGGCCGGCTCTACCCGGGGATGAACTCCGACGCGATGGTCCGGCTGGTTGACTCTCTCGTCACGGCGGCGTCAGCCACGCCGTGAGCACCCCCGCTGATTCGCGGTCGCGCAAGGCGACCGCGGCCCTGGCCTTCGCGGCCCTCGGCGTCGTGTACGGCGACATCGGTACCTCGCCGCTCTACGCCATCAAGGAGTGCTTCAAGGGGCCCTTCGCGATGGCCATGACCCATGACAACGTCTTGGGCGTCCTCTCGCTGGTCTTCTGGTCGCTGAACTTCGTGGTCTCCTTCAAGTACATCATGCAGGTGATGCGGGCCGACAACCGCGGCGAGGGCGGCATCCTCGCCCTCCTCGCGTTGGCGCGTCCCGGTGGAAAGCCCAAGGGCAGGGGGATCATGATCCTGCTCGGCCTCTTTGGGGCAGCGCTCCTCTATGGCGATGGCATCATCACGCCTGCCATCTCGGTGATGGGTGCGGTCGAGGGACTCTCCTTCAAGACGGCGGTCTTCGAGCCCTTCGTGATCCCGTTGGCGATCGTGATCATTTCCGGACTGTTCTTCGTGCAGCGCCGCGGCACCGCCGGGGTGGGGAAGATCTTCGGCCCGATCACCACGGTCTGGTTCCTCTGCATCGCGGCGCTCGGCATCCGCGGCATCCTGATGAACCCCGCCGTCCTCGCCGCGATCAACCCATGGTATGCCGTGGAGTTCTTCCTCCGCGAGGGCACCCACGGCATCGTGGTCCTCGCGGCCGTGGTGCTGGTCATCACCGGCGGTGAGGCCCTCTACGCCGACATGGGACACTTCGGCTCGCGGCCGATCCGCTGGGCGTGGTTCGGGGTGGTGCTCCCGGCGCTGGTGCTCAACTACTTCGGGCAGGGTGGCTGGCTGCTGAGCAATCCCGATGCGTTGATGGCGGAGCAGTTCAATCCGTTCTACGCCCTGGTACCGACGTGGGCGATGTACCCGATGATCGTGGTCGCCACCGGGGCCGCGGTGGTGGCCTCCCAGGCGCTGATTTCCGGGGCCTATTCGCTCACCCAGCAGGCGATGCAACTCGGCTTCGCGCCCCGGATGCGGCTGATCCACACCTCGCATACCGAGAAGGGGCAGATCTACATGCCCGGGCTCAATGCCGCGTTGTGGGTCGCTTGCATCGCCCTGGTGGTGACCTTCCAGTCGGCCGAGGCGCTGGCCGGAACGTACGGCGTGGCGGTGACCCAGACGATGCTGATCACCTCGCTGCTCTTCGCGATCGTGGCCCGGCAGCGCTGGGGCTGGCCGCTCTGGCGGGTGGCGCTGCTGACGGCGGTCTTCGTGGGCGTCGATGTCGCCTTCGTCGCGGCCAACCTCCTCAAGGTGCCCCACGGTGGCTGGTTCCCGTTGGTGGTCGCCGGACTCGTGTTCCTGCTGATGACCACGTGGAAGGCCGGGCGCGCCTACGTCACCGCCACCCTCCGCGAATCGTCGTTGCCGCTCGACCTCTTCATCACCGATATCGCCCGGTCGAAGCCGCACCGGGTCCCCGGCGTGGCGGTGTTCATGACCTCCATTCCCGACGTCGCCCCATCGGTGCTGTTGCATCACCTCAAGCACAACAAGGTGCTGCATGAGAAGGTGGTCCTGATGACGATGGAGGGTGAGGAGATCCCCATCGTCGCGGACGACGACCGGATCACCGTGATCCCCAAGGGAGAGGGCATCTTCGAGGTCATCGCCCGACACGGCTTCATGGAGTCCCCCCAGGTGCCCGAGGTGCTCGAGTCGATCGCGGAGCAGTTGCGGGTCCCTGGAGACGCCAAGGCGCCGGGCATGGGGATGCGCGAGATCTCGTTCTACCTCGGTCGTGAGACCCTGATCGTCCGGTCGGCGCGGCGTGGCCGGACCCAGATGCCGCCTTGGCGGGCCCGCCTGTTCAGGGTGATGAGTCGCAACGCCCAGAGCGCCGCGGCCTACTTCGGCCTGCCACCCAACCGGGTGGTCGAGTTGGGGGCCCAGATCCAGGTCTGACGCGGAGACCGGAGACCGGAGACCTGAGACCGGAGACCGGAGACCGGAGATCAGAGACCGGAGATCAGAGACCGGAGACCGGAGATCAGAGACCGGAACTCAGAGGTCAGAGCAGAGAGACAATGTTGCCTGTACCAAGGGCCGGCTCCTCAACGAGGATGCCGGCCCTTGCGTTGTCTCCCTCGGAGCGTGGCGTTCCCTGCTTCGTCTTCCGTTGCTCAGCGAAGCGGGGCACCCTCGATGAGCGGAAGGTCGGCTCCTCGCCGCGCGTCACTCGCTCACACACGGAGAGACCAAGTGCGGCGAGTCCGACCTTCGTGAATCGAGTCGGTGCCGCCTCGGAGCAGAGCAGCGGAAGTACGCGACCCGACGGCTTGGCGAATCGGGTCGGTACCCCTCTTTGCTGAGCAGCCAGACGGCGTACCTTCGGATCGTCTCTCGTCTCTCGTCTCTCGTCTCTCGTCTCTCGTCTCTCGTCTCTCGTCTCTCGTCTCTCGTCTCTCGTCTTACTCCTTGTCCTCGTACTCCTGCTTCAGCTTGGCGACCACCAGCGGATCGGCCAGCGTGGTCGTGTCGCCGAGGGTCC
>JAHEFN010000073.1 GCA_024640185.1 Gemmatimonadota bacterium
GAGACCATCAGCAAAGACGGCACGGAAGTCGTCGGCAATCCGTCGACGGGCGACTTGGGCACGGGCGTAGAATTGTGCGGCGTACCCGGCGCTGAGGACGAAGGTCCCGATCAGGATCCGGCGTTGCACCTCGGGGCCGAATCCCTCGCCGCGTGTCGCCCGGTAGAGCGCGCGCACGTCCCCTGCCGGTCCGACTCGGCGCACGCCGTAGCGCACCCCGTCGAAGCGCGCGAGGTTCGCCGCTGCCTCGGCGGGATTGACGATGTAATAGGCCGGCACCGCCTCGGCGGTGTGCGGCAGCGACACGGGACGCAGCGTGGCCCCTCGTGCCTCGAGGGCCGCCATCGCCCGATCACATCCGGCCCGCACCCCGGCGTCCAGGTCGTCCGGGAAGTACTCCCGGGGGACGCCGATCACCATGCCCGCGAGGTCCTCCCGGGGCGCCGGAAGTCCGAGAGCCGCATCGGCACGTGAGGTCGCGTCGAGCGGATCGTGTCCAGCGATCACGGCAAGCACCCGAGCGGCATCATCAACGGTCGCACCGAACGGTGAGACGCAGTCGAGCGAGGAGCCGAATGCCACCAGGCCGAACCGCGAGACGCGCCCGTAGGTTGGCTTGATGCCCACCACACCGCAGAAGGCTGCGGGCTGCCTGACGGACCCGCCGGTCTCCGACCCCAGCGCGGCGGGCACGACCCCCGCGGCGACCAACGCGGCCGAGCCGCCACTCGAGCCACCCGGGACCCGCGCATGGTCGATCGGGTTGAGGACCCTGCCATAGGCGGAATGTTCGGTCGATGAGCCCATGGCGAACTCGTCGAGATTCGTCTTGCAGGCGATCAGCGCCCCTGCCGACCGCAGGCGGGTGACCACGGTCGCCTCGAATGGCGACCGGTAGCCCTCGAGGAGTCGCGAGGCGCAGGTCGTCGGCAGGTCGGTGGTGACGATGTTGTCCTTGACCGCCACCGCCATCCCGGTGAGCGGGCCGCGTGACGTCGTGACGGCTTCCCGCTGGGCTTCGAGCGCCTGGCGATCCCAGGAGAGCGTCGCGTTGAGCTCGTGACTCGCCTCGAGCCGTTCGGCGGTCTCCGCGATCACGTCATGATCGTTCATTCCTCAACCATCCCGCCGAGCTTCGGGACGACGAAGAACCCTTCGCGCATCTCCGGGGCGAACGCTCTGGGTCGCCGAGTGAGCGGCACCGGGGCAACGACATCCTCCCGCAACGCGGCCGTCTGGGAACCGATCACCATCGGCTCGGCGGTGTCGCGTTCCGGCAGGTCGCCGAGGCGCTCCACCATGCCGACGATCCGCTCCAACTCCCCGGCGAGTCGCTCGGCATCGGCGTCCGTCACCGCCAACTCGGCGAGTCGCGCCACATGCCTGACCTCCTCTGCCCCGATCTTCATGCTCCCTCCCAATCCCGTTCAAGCCCCGCAAAGGCGACCAGCAGTTGCTTGGTCCCGATCTCGGGGTCGTCGAAGGCCACCGACACCTTCAGGTCCCGTCCGCCGCCGCTGAGGCCGAGGATCGCCCCGCCCCCAAACCGCCGGTGGCGAACCCGCTCACCCTTCACATACCGTGGCGCATCCTGATTCTCGTCCGCCGCCGCCGACAATCCGTCCAGGTCGTCTGGCGAGATGGACCCCGGCATCGCCGTGCGCCGCGGCGCCGGGACGCTGGCCCCCCGGGCAGCGCGACCGGATCCGCCGCCGCCCCAGCGCGCGCCGCCGCCCGAGGTGCGGCCACCGCCCTGCCCCCAGGTCGCCTGTGACCCGACCGAGAAGGAGGTGCGTTGTTCATTGACCAACTCGGCCGGCAACTCGCGCAGGAACCGCGAGGGAGCCCCCGGACGAAGTTCGCCGCCCCGACGTCGCGTCCGGGCCCAGGAGAGCATCAGCACATCCCTCGCCCGGGTGAGCCCAACGTAGCAGAGTCGTCGTTCCTCCTCGAGACCCTCCGGCGACTCCAACGCCCGTCCGAGCGGGAAGAGACCATCTTCGACACCCGGCATCATCACCAGGGGCCACTCAAGCCCCTTGGCGGTGTGCAGGGTCATCAAGGTGACGCCATCCTCCGCTCCCGCTGAGGTATCCACCGCCGACAGGAGTGCGGCCTCGGAAAGAAATTTCTGGAGCGGCGTCCCCGGATCCTCGTCCCCCTCGGCGACGACCTCGGACCAATCGGCCGCGCTGGCGACCAGCTCGCGCACATTGTCCCAGCGATCGGCCCCCTCGAGGCCCTCACTCATCAACATGGTCTCGTAGTCGAGGACCGAGATGAGCTCCTCCATGACCGTCGCCGGTGAGGAGTCGCCGACCCGGTCACGGACCCCACGCAGCAGATCGGCAAACGCACCCAGCGCCATGCGGACGTTGGGCCGCAAGGTGGTGATGGTCTCCGCCCGCTCGGCCGTGGCGAGGAGTGCCTTGTCCCACTGGCGTGCCTGGGCCGCGAGTTCGGCCAGGGAGCCAGACCCGATGCCGCGTCGAGGCACCGCAATCGCCCGCATGAAGGCCTCATCATCACTGGGATTGGCCACCAGCCGGAGGTAGGCCAGCAAGTCCTTCACCTCGCGGCGATCGTAGAACGAGATCGCGCCGACGATCCGGTACGGCACGCCGGCCCGGCGGAGGGCCTCCTCAAGGGCACGGGATTGGGCGTTGGTCCGATAGAGGACGGCCATCCCGACATAGCCGATGCCTGCCCGCTCCCGTCGGCCGAGTTCGGCGGCGACCCACTCGGCCTCGTCGCGCTCATCCGCGGCGGCCAGGATCGTGATCGCCTCACCACCGGGACGGGAGGTGTGCAGCGTCTTGCCGAGCCGTCCGCGGTTGTTGGCGATGACCGCATTCGCCGCCGCAAGAATCGGACTGGTGGAGCGGTAGTTCTCCTCGAGTCGCACCAGTTCGGTGCCGGCGAAGTCCGCCTGCAGTGCCTTCATGTTGCCGATGTCGGCGCCGCGCCATCCATAGATCGACTGGTCGTCATCCCCGACGGCGAAGAGGTTCCGGTGTGGCAACGCCAACGCCCGCACCAAGTGGTACTGGGCCCGGTTGGTGTCCTGAAACTCGTCGACCAACAGGAAGGCAAAGCGTTGCTGCCACCGCGCCAACACCTCGGGATGCTCGCGAAAGAGGGTCAGCGGATGCAGCATCAGGTCATCGAAGTCCATCGCATTCGCGGTCCGCAGCGCGGCCTGCATCCCGACGTAGACGTCGGCGGCCACCCGGATGATCGGGTCGCCAGGCGCCGACCGCTCGAGGTCCCCGGCCGACTGCATCCGGTTCTTCGCCCCGGAGATGATCCCCTGGATCGCGCGGGGTGCGTAGAGCTTGAGGGGATGATTCCGTTCCTCGATCAGCCGCTTGATGAGCGAACGGGAGTCATCCTGGTCATAGATCGTGAACTGGCGCGTGAAGCCCAGGCGCTCCGCCTCCCGCCGAAGCAGCCGCGCAGAGAGCGAATGAAAGGTGCCGATCCACAGCCCGGCCGGATCGCGAGCGAGCAGGTGACCGATCCGTTCCTTCATCTCCCCGGCGGCCTTGTTGGTGAAGGTCACCGCAAAGATCCGTTCGGGGGGCACGCCGTGCTGGTCGATGAGGTTGGCAATCCGGGAGGTGAGGACCCGGGTCTTTCCCGAGCCCGCCCCGGCGAGCACCAGGATCGGGCCCTCGACGTGCGAGGCCGCTGCGTGCTGCGCGGGGTTGAGGCCGCGCAGCAGGTCGCGAGGATCGCTCACGTGCCGGACGCCAGCGGGAAGCGCATCAGGAACGTCGTGCCCTGCTCCGTGGGCTCGAGACCGATCGTCCCACCATGGCCATCCTCGACCACGCGGCGCACCAAGGCGAGCCCGATGCCCCACCCGCCACGCTTGGTGGTGATGCCGGGCTCGAAGATCGTCCGACGGATCTCCCGGGGGATGCCGGGGCCGTCGTCATGAATGCGCACCTCGGCAAAGCGACCCAGCGACGCGGCCGAGATGACGATCCGCCCACCACGCCCCTGCAGGGCATCAGCGGCGTTCTTCACCACGGCCTCGAAGGCCCACTCGAGCAACACCGGGTCACCGGCAATCACCGGTCCGGAGCTCGGCGCATCGACCTCGACCTGAATGGCATTGGCGTGTCGCGGCAACCGGGCACGGAAGTACCCCGAGACCTTCTCGGCCAAGGCCCCCAGGGCCACGGGATCGCGACGTGCGGGGTTGCCGATGCGCTCGAAGCGCTGCGCCACCCGATGCAGCTTCTCGGCGTCGGCATCGAGGTGATCGGCCAGTTCCGCCGGCGCGATGGCATCACCCCGCAGTTGCTCGATCCAGCCCTTGAGCGAGGTCAGCGGGGTCCCGAGCTGGTGCGCCGCCTCCCTGGCCATCGCCACCCAGAGTCGGTCCCGACGCGACGTCGTCTGGCTGCGGTAGGCAACCACGGCGACCGCCACCATCACCGCCAGGGTGAGCGCCTGCAGGACGGCCAGCGTCCTGAGCAACCCGGCGGCGGGGAGTGGGCCGAAGTGGACCGCACCGACCGAGGTCAGGATGGCGGGATTCACCGCGTCCAGGTCGGCCAGCAGGGCGGCGGCGCGGTCGGGTTCCGCGGTCGGGTCAAACGGCAGGTTCGCCGAGGTGGTGATCCGTCCCTCGGCATCGGTGACCACGAGGGGGATGCCCAACTCGCGGGCGCGGGCACTGAGGTCGAGGAGCGCACCATACGGATCGGCATCGGGGTCGTTGAGTCCCCCGATGGCGGTCGCATAGACCTGCGACGCCACCAAGGCCTGATTCCGGAACTGCCGGGCGACGAGCAATGAGGTCCCGAGCGACAAGCCGGCCAGCACCCCCACGAGCAGCAGGGCGACGGTCGGAGCGAAGCGGCGGATACCCTCCCTACGTCGGGGGGACGAGCCGCTCAACGCCGACATAGGGCGCCAAGGCCTCCGGCAACACGACCGATCCATCAGCCTGCTGACCATTCTCGAGGAGCGCGATGATGGTGCGCGGAAAGGCGACACCCGAGGCGTTGAGTGTGTGCACGAATTCGGGTTTGACGCCGGCGGCGGCGCGGAAGCGAATGCCGGCACGCCGGGCCTGGAAGTCCGTGAAGGTGCTGGCACTCGACGCCTCGAGCCAGCCATCGACCCCCGCCGCCCAGACCTCGAGGTCGATGGTCCGGGCACTGGCGAAGCCGGTATCACCAGCGGCGAGTGCCAGGGCGCGGTAGGGAATCTCCAGCCGTTGCAGCACCGCCTCGGCATGGGCGGTGATCGCCGCGTGCTCCGCCTCGCTCTCCTCGGGCCGACAGAGGCGCACCAGCTCGACCTTGTCGAACTGGTGGACGCGGATCAGCCCTCGGGTATCCTTGCCGTGCGAACCCGCCTCGCGGCGGAAGCAGGGGGTGAACGCGACCATCGCCACGGGCAGCATCTCCGCGTCGAGAATCTCACCGGCATGAATGTTGGTGACCGGGACCTCCGCCGTGGGGAGGAGGTACAGTTCATCGCGCTCGAGGCGGTAGAGATCATCGGCGAACTTCGGGAGCTGACCGGTACCCCGCGCAGAGGCCTCGTTGACCAGCAGCGGGGGGACCACCTCGGTGTAGCCGTGTTCGCGGGTGTGCAGATCCAACATGAAATTGGCCAGGCCTCGCACCAGTCGCGCACCCATCCCGGTGAACAACGGGAACCCGCTGCCGGCCACCTTGGTCCCGCGAGGCAGGTCAAACAGCCCGAGCTGTTCGCCGAGCTCCCAGTGCGGCTTGGGCGTGAAGTCGAAGCGGGGTGGTGTCCCCCAGCGGCGCAGTTCCACGTTGGCCTCGACGCCACCCTCGGGAACGTCGGTCGCGAGGAAGTTGGGGATCGCCAGCAAGTGGGACTCCTGCAGCGCCTCGAACTCGCGCAGGTCCTCCTCGAGATCCTTCAGTCGGGCAGCGGCCTTGCCCAGCTCGGCCTGCAACGCGGTGAGGTCCTCCCCCGCCTGCTTCCGCCGCGCGAACTCCCGTGAGGCCTCGTTGCGATCGGCCCGCATCCGTTCCACCTCGGTGAGCACCGTGCGGCGGCGATCGTCGAGCTCCAGCACGCGGTCGAACTGGGCCAGCGCACCGTCATCGAGCCGTCGCGCGAGGGCGGCCCGCGCCTCGGCGGGGTCGTGGCGGAGGCGGCGGACGTCGATCATCTCTGGATCACTCCGTGGGGATGCCGAGCGCCAGCGAACGGTATCCACAGTTGGTGTTCGCGACGACCCGAAAGGTCATGGTGCGGCGGGTGGCATCGAAGCTCAGCACCTCGAGCTTGGCGTATTGGGGCACCCCGAGGAAACACGCCACCCGCGACCGGGCAACGACCACATCGCCAACCGCCAAAGCGAGGGAGTCGGTCGTCGCATAGCCGTTGTTCGGCGGATCGACGATCGCCCCGAAGGGGACGGTCGACGCCTGCAGGCCCGGATTGGAGGAACGCCCGCCGAGGTCGAAGCCATCGAGTGGCACCAACAGGTTGCGGCTGCCGTCGCGAAGGTAGGCGAAGTCGAACGACGAGGTCAGGTCGGTGCGGACCAGCCGACGGTCGGGGATCGAATAGGCGGAAGGCTCGTTCACCGGGGTATCGATGATCGACGAGAGCGTCAGGGTGTCCACCACGTTCGGAAAGACCGCATCCGGCAGGTTGAGATCCGAGCAGGCGGCGAGGCCGACGATGGCGAAGGTGAGCAGGGCCCGTTCGATGGTCATGGTCGGAAGGTTAGACCGCTCCACGAGGTGCGGCAACCCACCGTCATTGCTTGACTTCCGCAGCGACGCGTCCCTAGCTTCGCGCTTCCCCTCACGACGCTCAGGAGATCCCAGCGTGCCACCCCTCCACCACGTCCTCGCCGCCATTGCTGGCCGTCCCGATGCTGCCGGCGCCATGGTCGTGAGCGACGAGGGGCTGGTCATCGATGCCGTCTTGCCTGCCCCGCTCGAGGCGGACACCATCGCCGCCCTCGCCGCCACCGCCCAGCGGACCCTGGCCGGTCTCGGCGAGGCGCTGGGGCACGGCACGCCGGGCGACATCGTCCTCGATGGCCCCACGGGCACGACCATCATCTGCCGTCTTCCCACTGGCGCCTCGCTGCTGGTGCTGGCCGCCCCAGAGGGCGACCTCGGGGCATTGCTCCATGACCTCCGGCGGCATGCCCCGGCGCTGACGGAGCTGGTCTGATGCAATGGGGGGTGTTGCTCGCCGGCGGATCGGGGACCCGCTTCTGGCCCCTCTCCTCACCCAGCGCGCCCAAGCAACTGTTGGCGCTGTCCGGCGACCGCTCGAGTGCCGAGGAGGCGGTCGACCGGCTGGCGGGCTTCATCCCGCCAGAGCGGCTGCTGGTGGTCACCAATGCGGCGGTGGCGGGACCGATGCAGCAGCGGCTGTCGATCCCCAACGAGAACTACCTGATCGAGCCCCGGCCAGCCGGCACCGGACCGGCGCTGGTCTGGGCCAGCCACGAAGCGGCCCGCCGGGACCCCGGCGCCGTCGTCCTGTCGATGCACGCCGACTGGTCGATCCGGGATACGACGGCGTTCGTCGCCGCGGCAGCGACCGCGCTCGACACCGCCACCCGACACCACCGACTGGTGACCGTCGGCATGGTACCGTCCCGCCCGGAGACCGGCTTCGGCTACCTGGTTCCCGGCGAACGCCTCGACAGTGCCTCCCAGGCGGTCGATCGCTTCGTCGAGAAGCCGGATGCCAGCCACGCCCTCGACCTGATGGCCAACGGAGCACTCTGGAACAGCGGGCTCTTCGCCTGGCGGGCCGAAGACCTGCGCCGCGAGGTCGAGGCACACACTGATGAGATTGCCCCCTACCTGGTCCATTTGGACGCCGGAGAGGTGACTTCCTTCTTCCGTGATGTCCGCGGGGTGTCGATCGATGTCGGCGTCTTCGAACGGAGTGATGCGGTGGCCGTGGTGGCCGGGGACTTCCCCTGGGACGATATCGGCACCTGGGAGGCGCTCGCCCGCGTCCGCCCCCGCGACCGCCGCGGCAATGTCGTCCATGGGGCCGTCAGCCTCATCGACTGCAGTGACTGCATCGTCTGGAACGATGGTCCACCGATGGTCCTCAGTGGGGTTCAGGACCTGGTGGTCGTCCACGCCAATGCCCGGACCCTGGTGCTCGACCGCACCCGTGCCCCAGACCTCAAGACCACCCTCGACGCTCTCCCGCCCGATGTGCGGGAGCTGGAGTAACATGACTGCGTTGTATCTGCTGGAACCCGACGCCCCAGGGAGCGCCTGGGCCCCGTTTGCCGATGCCGGCCCGCTCTCCGACCTCCGCGTCGGTGCGTGGACCGTGCAGGAACGCTGGGCGCGGGCGGTCGAGGGCGAGGTCACCGGCATCGTGGCGCCCCACGCCGACGGCCCGCGGTTGGCCGGAAGCACCCCGCTGGTGACGGCAGCCACCATCACGGGCCCCGCCTGGGTCGTCGATGCCACCTACTGCCCCAAACTGCCGATGCGCTCCGTCGGTGGGGCCAAGCGCCTCATTGCCGACGGTCGCTCGGTCGCCTGGTACCTCGATCCGGGGGAATCGTGGAGCGGTCGCCATGACGAAGGGGACGGGTTGGTGGTCGACGGGCTCGCGATGGCCGGCGCGTGGGACCTGATCACGGCGCTGGAACTCTTCCTCTTCGCCGACACCCTCGCCGGGCTCGAGGATGGCAGTGATCCCCTCCCCGCCGGCATCACCGTGATCGGCAATCCCGGCGCCCTGGCCCTGCGTGGCGCCGAGGTCGAGCCGGGGGTGGTGTTCGATGTGCGCAAGGGGGCCGTGATCCTCGAACGCGGCGTCACCGTTCGAAGCGGCAGCCGACTCGAGGGGCCGTGTTGGATCCGCACCGGGACCAGCATCGCCGGCGGACAGCTTCGCCACGTCAGTGCGGGACCGCATTGCCGCCTGCACGGTGAGATCGCGACATCGGTCTTCACCGGTCATGCCAACAAGAGTCACGACGGCTTCCTGGGCCACTCGGTGATCGGGGCGTGGGTCAACCTCGGTGCGGGCACCATCACGTCCAACCTCAAGAACACCTACGGCGCGATTCGACTCGACATCGGTGCCGCACGACTCGAAACGGGACGGACCAACCTCGGCACCCTCTTCGGCGACCATGTGAAGACGGCGATCGGCACGCTGATGCCCACCGGTGCCGTCATCGGCGCAGGCGCGAACCTCTTCGGCGATCCGCGCGCGGCCAAGTATGTGCCACCGTTCAGTTGGGGTGACGGCGGCGATGACCTCGATGTCGATCGCTTCGTGGCGATCGCCCGGCGCGTGATGCCCCGGCGCGATGTCACCGTCGACGCGGCAGCAGAGGCGAGTCTCCGGGCGATGCATGCCCGGGTACGGGGCGGTCGCTGACGACGCTCCATGTCCTCGGCAGTGGGTCGAAGGGCAATGCCTTCGCCCTGGTGCACGAGGCGGCCATCCTCCTCATCGAGGCCGGCTTTTCCGC
>JAHEFN010000336.1 GCA_024640185.1 Gemmatimonadota bacterium
TCGGCCTCCGCTCGGGCCAGCCTGCCGCGGGTGGCCTCCTCGCGGAGGTAGGCCATCGCCGCGAGCTCGTCGCTCAGGTCGAGCGCCAGTTCACGGGAGACCTCCTCCTCTTCCTCGGCCTCGGCCTCGACCGGTGCGGCGTCGTCGGCATCAGCATACGGATCGACCACGGTCACCGTGCCGTAGCGCATCCCCGGGATCGGTTCCGGTTCGTCATCAGGGGCGGGAGCACCCTCCGCCAGCTGTGACTGCATCCGGAGGAGGAACTGCTCGAGTGTTGCCGGCGTCGCCTGCGGCTCGAAATCGAGTCGATGCACCCCGGCATCAGCCAATCGAGGGCCCCACGCCCAGCCCCCGAGTTCGTGGATCGCTCGGCCGCGATAGACCGGTGCGCCGCCGAGGAAGTAGAAGGTCGGCTCGGGTTCGACGGCCAGCAGGGCCAGCAAGGCCTCTCCCGCCGCCACGACGGCATTGTTGGCGGCGGGATGACCGGGGGCGTAGAGATTGAGCGCCGAGAGCGCCTGCGCCATCGCGTGCAGGAACCGGATCGCCTCCCTCATCGGATGACCCCCACGGCGCGCAGGACCTCTTCATCGTTGGAACGCGCGGCCATCTGCAGCACCGGCAGGACCGGGCGATGATTGGGCCAGCGACGCGCCAGTGCCGACAGCGCCGAGAGCATGACCGGCGAGGTTGGTGCCAGGCGCCAGCGACGAAACCACCCGCCACGTTCCCGCACCAGGTCGAGCAGCGGGGTCACCACGAGGGGATTGCCCGACTCGCCCACCAACCGGATGGCGTGCATCACCATGTCGTCATCCTCATCGGCGAGGACCGAGAGGATCGGTGCCACGAGCTCCGGTGGGCAATGCCCGCCGAGCGAGGCCATCGCGACCCGCACCAGGGCCGGCTCACCGCTCTCGATCGCATCGGTGACCGCGCGCTGCCGGGTACCGGCATGCTGCAGCAACACCTTGAGGGCCTCGAGGCGGACCCTGGCATCCTCATGGACCAGCATCGGCGCGGTCTCCTCCACACGGGCCAGCTCGGGGAGTTGGCCGAGGACCGCGAGGATGTTCCGAGCCAGGTGCCAGGTCGCCCCGGGCAGGCGGTCGACCAACGGGTCCTCCGCCTCAGGCCCAACCCCGACGAGAAGGTCGATGAGTCGCCGTCGCGTGCTGCGGTTCGAGGTCCGGTCAAGCATGTCGAGGACCGGCACCACCCCGTCGGCACCGATACTGCCGAGCACCCGCTTGGCCAGGGCCCAATCGGGCGAGGCCTCGGCAAGCAGCCGTGCCATCAGTCCCTTGTCGAGCACCGCCGCGGTGAGCTCATCGCGGGCGTGGCTCGGGTTCCCCGGATGGTCGAGCAACTGCAGGACATCGCTGAGATGACTGCCACGCGCCCAGCGCGTTGCCGCCTCCATCACCGCCTCCGCCGGGAGATCGAGCTCGAGCCCCAGGGCGATCAACCGCGACGGTTCGGCGAGCAGACGGGTGTCGGCACTGCCGAAGTGCTCGGTGGCCTCTCCGTCCCAGTGCTCGAGGAGGCCCATGACCTGGGTGGCGAAATCGCCGTCGCGATCTGAGGTCGGTGACGCTTCCTGTCCGGCGAGCTTGCCGAGCAGCCAGCGGAGATGATCGGAGATCGGCGCCCCGTCGGCCTCGGCCGCCGACTCGATCAGCTGGAGGATGAGGGTCGCGGGCACCGTCTCGATGGTCTCCCGCATGAACCGCCGGCGAGAGGCGCGCGTCGGCGCCCCACCCATCACCGCCACCGTCGCCGGTCGGGAGAGCGCCGTGAGCACCTCGGTGAACCGGCGGCGAGCGCTGCCGGTGCTCTTCCCGCCGCGGGAGGAGAGGGCGGAGGAGAAGGCGGCCAGTGCCTCGAAGACGCGGCGGGCCCCCTCGGGGGATCCCACCGCACGCTCGTTGATGGCAGCGGCGACCTGGGCCGGCGAGGGCGTCGGGGTCCCCTCGGCAATGCTCCGGCCGATCGCGGCCTCCACCAACCGCGACCAGAAGATCTCGTCGAGGTCGCCGTCGAGTGCGGCATCACCGAAGGCCAGCACATCATAGACCAGCGGCTCGACACGGACGTGCGGAAGACGCAGCCCCTCTCGTGCGAGTTCGTCCTCGGCATCACCCTGGGCGACGGCGCTGAGCACCTGACCGAGCTCGTCAACACTCAGGCCGGGTACGAAATGGATGGTACCGATGCCGCGTCGGTGCAGCTTGGCCGCGAACTGCCTGAAGGTCGTGGTGAGTGGCTCGATGGCGGTGCCGTCAAGCAACAAGGCACGAGGCGTGAACCCGAAGGTGACCGACCCGCGCGTCTCGAGCGCCATGGCCACCTGATGGTGGAACTTCCGGGCAGCCTCCATGGCGAAGCCGTGACCCGGCGGATACATCGAGGACTTGCCGTACGCGTTGACGAACTCCCGGAGCACCCCGGTGAGGTCCTCCGGGAGTGGCGCGCCGCGGCGCGAACTCACGAGAGGGGGAGCCTCCGGGGATCCGCGGCGGTGAGGGCACCGACCACCCACATCACCTCGCCATCCCACCAGTAGATCGCCGACTGTTGCCAGCGAATGGCCAGGGCGATGATCACCTCCTGCGGCAGCGCCAGCGCCACGCCATGTTCGACCCGCTGCCGGTCGCGGGAGAGGCCATCCACCCCGATCGCCTCGTGACCGTGCTCCCGCAGTTCGGCCAGGAATCGGGTCAGCCG
>JAHEFN010000337.1 GCA_024640185.1 Gemmatimonadota bacterium
ACGCCGGCCGAGTCCGCGGAGCAACCTTCGCGATCCGGGGCCCGTGGGAACGAGGGGCGCTCTGACCAACCGGCGGGACGATGTGCTCCGTCAGGGCACCGTCATCGGGGTGATGATCGGCGACGCCCGTCAATCGCCCGGAACGGGAGGCGGTGTGGTCGGCCCTCGTGGACCAAAACGCCACAGGGTGGCCCTGCCCCGCCACCTCCCCCGGATGTCGAACGCAACCCCCAAATGCACCAACTCGGCACCGAGCTTGGCCTTGAAGCGAGCCGAGGCGTCGTTGCCAAGTTGCGTCACGCTGAAGCAGGTGTCCACGCCCGCGTCGGCGAGGTGCCGGTAGGTTCGGTACCGGAGAATTGGCGCCAGCTTCCGGCCCCGGTACTCTGGCGCGACCCACATGTCGAAGAGGTACGCCTCGTTGGGCGCCAGGCGCGTGGGCATGTAGGGCGAATCGACCGTGCCGACGGCATACCAACTGAAGGCGACGATCACCCCATCGTGCTTGAGGCCAAGGCATCCGACGTCGGCGCCGGCCCGCGCTCGGATCACCTCCGGGTCGACGTGGCCACGTCGAGCCTCCAACGCGACGATCTCTTCGAGCTCCACCTCCCCGAATGGCAGGCAGGTAAACCCCGGCGGGAGCCGGTCGAGTTCGGCCGTGGCGCCGTCTGGCAGCCGCTCCAAGACCAGGTGATATGGTGTGGCCCGGATGCCGAACCGCCGGAGGATGCCACGCGCGCGCCGGTACCGGGCCGCCGACCGCGACTCACGCACTCAGTGGAGTCCCAGTCGTTCGCGGACCGCCGCAGGACTGGCAGGCCGACGGCCCATCGCCTCGGCGATCCGAACCACCCTCGCCACCAGCTCGGCGTTGGTCGCCAGCCGGGTTCGTTCGACATCGAAATGGATGTTGTCCTCGAGACCGACGCGTACCCCCCCGCCCTCGAGGATCCCCATGGCATTCATCTTCAACTGCCAGTCGCCGATCCCACCGACCGACCAGATCGCGCCATCGGGCAATTCCTTGAGCATCAATCCCAGGCTCAGCAGGGTCGCCTGCGCGCAGGCAATGTTGCCGAGGATCAGGTTGAAGTAGTACGGCGGGGTGATGAGACCCTTCCGGATCAGGTAGTGGGCGTAGTTGATCATGCCGAGATCGAAGACCTCCAGCTCCGGCTTGATGCCCCGCTCCTGCATCCTGCCGGCGAGCGCCTGGATCATCTCCGGGGCGTTGAGGCTGGCCTGGTTGTTGAAGTTGAGCGAACTCAACGTCAGGCTCCCCATGTCGGGCTTGAGTTCGTCCTCCAGTTCGAGGCACGCCGATCGCTCCGGGAATCCGGGGAAGTCTCGTCCGCTGGTGGAGAGGCAGATCACCAACTCCGGATGGTGCGCCCGGACGCCAGCCACGATCTCGGCGTAGACCTCCTTGCGGAAAGTCGGCCGTTCGGTGTCGGGATCACGGGCGTGCAGGTGGACCATGTTCGCGCCCAATGCCACCGACTCGGCAACCTGGGCGATGATCTCCGCCGGCGTGATCGGCACGTGCGGTGTCATCGCCCGCGTCGGGATCATGCCCGTCGGCGTGAAGTTGAGGATGAACTCTCGCATGCGACCTCCCTCCTGCAGGATACCCTCGCCGGTGCGGCGGTGACACCGATCACCTCACACCTTCAGCGGAGGTCAGATCTCCCAATTGGTGAGCAGGACACCCTGCGGCACCACCTCGGGATAGCCCTCGAGGGTCATCCGGAGGTCGGTCCACTGGACCCGCCAGTTCATCTCGATCAAGGCGCCATAGAGGCCGAGTTCTGACCCCTGACACCGCAGGCTCACGAACGACAGTCGCTGACTGGCGGCCGCCGAACTGGCCGCGGCGACCGCCCGTGTCGCGGTGTCGAGGTCCTTGGCCACGAGCTTGAGGATCCGCAACTCCTCGGCCACCCGTCCCTGGGCCAGGCCGACGACATGCCAGAGCAGCCAGCCCACCAGTTCACTGCCGCGCATGATGAGGCCGACATCCCCGAGGCCGTTGGCGCGAGTCAGCTCGCACTCCCGGCCGTAATCGACACCGGGAGCGACTTCGTCAGTGAGCGCGCGACAGCGTGCCAGCATCGCCGCAGCCTCCTCCACGTCGAGATTCCCCAGAGCGACGACATCAGGAGTCGCCGTTGGGGTGGCCACACCCTGGAGCGTGGTCGTCAGCGGGGCGGGACGGAATCCGAGGCGGGAGTAGAACCCGATGTTGTCGACCGTCCGGGGCATCGTCTCGAGCCCGATGGTCGTGACTCCCTGGTGCTGAAGCCATGCAATGCCATGGTTGACGATCTGCTGGCCCAATCCGTGTCCCTGGCGGTCGAGATGCACCGCCAAGGGCCCCATCCATCCCTCGCTCCCCGAGGCGTGCACCATGTTGAACGCGATCGGGCTGCCGCGGCTGTCGCGCCAGACGAAGGCGCCGTCACCGGCATTGGCGATGGCGTACCGCCATACCTCGGGATTGAGGAACGGGACCCGGACACCGCTGAGTCCATCTCGGCGATAGCGCTCGGTGAAGGCATCGCTGAACAGCCGATTCAGGACCGGGATATCGCGGGGGGTCGCCCGCTCGGCCGGTCCCACATGCCGGTCAGTTCGCCGCACCGATGAGCTCCGGGAGTTCATCCTGCACCGTGGTGACGCCGTGTTCGACATCGTACTGCACCCGGACGACCCGATCGAAGGC
>JAHEFN010000338.1 GCA_024640185.1 Gemmatimonadota bacterium
TGTGGCCCCGTCATCCCCAGAACCCCGACTACTACCCCGACCTCCCCCTGATGGAGGGGGACTCGGTGCTCCAGCTCGACCCCGACCAGGCACAGCTCACCCGCTGGTACACCGAGCGGGCGGTCCGGTTCATCGACGACGCAGCCGGGGAACCATTCTTCCTCTACCTCGCCCACTCGATGCCCCACGTGCCCCTCTTCCACGACCCGCGCTTCGCCGACAGCACCGCGCGGGGGATCTATGGCGACGTCATCGCCGAGATCGACTGGTCGGTGGGCGAGGTCCTGGCCGCGCTCAGGCGGCATGGGCTGGATGACAACACGTTGGTGATCTTCGCCTCCGACAACGGGCCGTGGTCGGTCTATGGTGACCACGCCGGCTCGACCGGGGGACTGCGGGGAACCGAGGCGACGGCGTTCGAGGGTGGAGTGCGGGTGCCGTTCATCGCTCGCTGGCCGGGGCAGATTCCTGCGGGGACCAGCAGCGACATCCCCGCGATGACCATCGACGTGCTGCCAACCGTGGCGGCGCTGGTCGGCGCGCCGCTGCCGACCGACCGGACGATCGACGGCCGCGACATCTGGCCGTTGCTGAGCGGATCGAACATGGCCACGGCGCCCCACGAGGCGCTCTTCTTCTACTGGGGGAAGGGGCTTCATGCGGTACGGAGCGGGAAGTGGAAGCTGCACTTTCCGCATGACTACTACGCGGTCGACAGTGCGGGACAAGGCGGCACACCAGGGCGACTGGTGACCCGTCAGCTGCCGCTCTCGCTCTATGACCTCGATGCGGATCGAGCGGAGTCACGTGATGTGGCCGCCGCTCACCCCGAGGTGGTGGCCAGACTCACCGTCCTGGCCGACTCGGCGCGGGCGGAACTCGGCGACGGGCTCACCGGGGTCGAGGGCGCGGGTGTCCGCCCGGTGGGCCGCCTCGAGCCCTGACCTCGGCGGGGTTCACCCGCCGTCGGCCGATTCCGCCACGAAGTCCTCGAAGAGCATCCCGTCGGCCAGCTGCCGGAGCAGGTCCATCTCGGCCTGGTCGTGATTGCAGAGCATCACCAGGCCGAGTCCAGCCGACGGGAACTGGAGGATGGCTGAGCGATACGCCGCCAGGCCGCCGGTGTGCTCACGCGTCTCGATCCCGCGATGGGTGCCACGAATGATCCCCAACGCATACGGGATCGTATCACCGCTGGTGAGGATCCCCCGGGTGAGCAGGGTGTCGATCAGCGGCTGTCCCGAACCGATCCGATTGTCGAACCAGTTGCGGCCCCACCGGGCCAGGTCGCGGGCTGAGGTGTAGAGGCCTCCAGAGCCGACCGCCGAGAAGGCCAGCGGCCAGGCGACCCACGCCGAGTCGGTGGCCCGGTAGTCCATCGCGAGCAGCTCGATGGGGTGCCGGAGGTCATCGTGGAAGTGGGAGTCGTCCATGCCCAGCGGTCGGAAGACCTCTCGACTGGCGAAGCTCGCGAACGGCATCCCCGCAGCGCGGTGAACCACCTCGGCGAGCAACAGGTAGCCGCTGTTGCTGTACCGGTACTTCTCTCCCGGTGCGAAGTCGAGCGTCGTGTCCGCGAAGACGAGCGCCAGCCCCTCGGCATTGGTGAAGTGGTCGGCGTAGTCCCGGCCGACCGCCGTGGCGAGACCGAGGTAGTCACGGATCCCGCTGGTGTGATGGAGCAGTTGGCGCAGCGTGATGCCGTCGGTGTGCGGTCCCAGTTCGGGGATCCAACGCCGGACTTGGTCGTCGAGGCCGAGGCGGCCTCGCTCGGCGAGCAGCACCACCGTCATCGCCACGAATTGCTTCGAGACCGAGCCGGCGTAGAACCTGGTCCGCTCGGTGAGCGGGGTGCCGGTCGCGAGGTCGGCGGCGCCGTTGGCCCAGAGCAGGGTCTCGCCCCGGTCGCGGGTGACGCCCACTGCGCATCCTGGCGCCGTGAGGAGTTGCCCGCCGGCAGGTGGCGGGGCAAGGACGTCGGCAGCAGCCGGTCGCTGTGCGGGAAGCGGCAGGGTGAGGCCGACGAGCAGGGAGAGAAGTGCGTTTGTGCGCCGTGACACCATCGGCCCTCCGCTATCCTTGGTGAGTCTCCATCGCGAGGTCGTCTTCATGACCGATTCGGCACAACCGCAGCCGATGATCTACGAGGTGACCGCCACCGTCCGCGCGGACCTCGTCGCTGGATGGGAAGAGTACCTCCGTCACCGGCACGTCGCGGAGGTGGTCGCCACCGGTCCTCGGGAGCTTCCGTTCGGATTGAATGTCGTTCGACGGTGTGATTCCCCGCATCCCTTGATGATCCCCGGTTCGTGATGGGGAGAGCCCGATGGAAGGATCGCCGTGCCCCAGTTCGTCGTCGAGCGCCGCCTGCCCGGTGCCTCAGCCCTGAGCCGTGAAGAGCTCGCCCAGCTTTCTCGACGCTGGTCGGCTGCACTCGATGCGCTCGGGCCCGCCGTGCAATGGGTTCACAGCTACGTGGTGGGTGATCGCGTCCTCTGCATCTACCTGGCCCGTGATGCCGAAGTGATCCGCGATCACGCCGTCCTGGCAGGCCACCCCGAGAGCGTCGTCACCGAGTGTCACGCGGTGCTCCTTCCGGCGTTGGCGGGGTAGCGCTCCGGGGCTGGCGTCTGGGCCGAGAACGACCGATTGTTGAGGGTCCCCTTCCCACGGCTCACCATGCTCACCGACCGCCGGACCTTCCTTCGCACCACC
>JAHEFN010000339.1 GCA_024640185.1 Gemmatimonadota bacterium
AGCACGCCGGGCGCCTCACGCGCCGCCGAGAAGATGCCCAGTGCCGCCGCATCGGCATTGTGGTGCAACTGGTCAACACCGAGTCGCATCATCGCCAGCGCGGCCTCCTGACCGGCCGTGACGTCGTCGAACGAATTGAGCCAGGTCGTTCGGCTCTCGACCTCGGGTCGGACCGCTCTGGCGCCCGCCTCCCAGCCGTTGAGGCCAAGGACGATCGGCGGCAACTCCATCCCACCGACGAAGCCGAGCGCGCCGCTCTGGGTGAGTCCGCCGGCGAGCATGCCGAGCAGGTAGGTCGCTTCGTGAATGCGGAAGATCAGCGGCACCACCTTGCCACGGACACGCTGTCCACTGGTGATGGCGAAGACCGTTTCCGGAAATTCGGCGGCGACCCGTTCGGCGGGTTGCTGGAACTCGAAGCCATGTCCAAAGACCAGCGCATACCCCGATGCGGCGTAACTGCGGAGTGCCTCTTCCTGTTCGGCTGGGGTCCGCGCTTCGACGTGGGAGACCTCGACGCCGAGGGAGTCCGCGATCGCATTGAGTCCCGCGAAGGCTCCGGCGTTCCACGCGGCGTCGGTGACCGACCCCGGCGTCACCAACGCGACGCGGTCGGTCAGCACGGTGTCCGCAGGAGCGGCACACCCGGCCAGGAAGACCACTCCGGCCAGTGCGGCGAGGCGACGCACCATCACCCGGTGAAGGGCTCCCCGAGTATCAGTTCGAGCAGGCGCGCGAGATCCTCGTTGGAATAGTAGGAGATGCTGAGCAAGCCACGACCGCGGCGCTTCGCCGTGAGCCGCACATCGGTGCCAAGCCGCTTGCGCAACTCATCCTCGATCCGCCGCGCGTCGGCAGAAGACGGTCGCTCGCTGCGCGGCTTCTTCATCATCTTGCCGCGTGGCTTCTCCTCGACATCACCGCGGACCACCGCCTCGGTGTGCCGAACCGACCAGCCGGCCTTGGCCGCCTCACGGGCGACGGTCGTGATCGACCGGTCGTCCTCGAGCGCGAGCAACGCCCTGGCATGCCCCTCGGAGAGTTCCCCACCCTGAACCATGGCCTGTACGACAGCTGGTAACTTAAGTAACCGCAACGTGTTAGAGACAGTTGTGCGGTTCCGTCCCACCACCCTGGCGACCTCCACCTGGGTGATACCGAACTCACCGATCAGTTGCTGGTAGCCCATGGCGGTGTCGATCGGAGAGAGGTCGTCACGCTGGAGATTCTCGATCAGCGCGAGGGTCAGCGCCGCTTGGTCGTCGACCTCACGGACGATGACCGGGATCCGCTCCCAGCCGAGCCGTTGGATCGCTCGCAGGCGTCGCTCGCCGGCGATCAGCTCGTAGTGCGCCCCGACCGCCCGAACAACTGGCGGCTGGATCAGCCCCGACGCGCCGATCGAGTTGGCCAGATCCTCGAGCGCCTCCTCGGCAAATTCCCGTCGCGGCTGCCAGGGGTTCGGCAGCACCGAGGCGACGGGCACCTCGCGAAGGGCGCCCTGTTCGGCGGCCTCCTCCTTGGATGTGGGTCCCAACAAAGCCTCGAGTCCGCGGCCTAGTCGCTTGGCACTGCTCACTTTGCACCTCCTGACTTGCCACGCCCGGACGACTCGACCCGCTTGATCAGCTCCTGGGCCACCGAGAGGTAGCTCTTGGCGCCAACCGACTGCACGTCGTACAGCAGGATCGGCTTCTCGAACGACGGCGCCTCGGCGAGCCGCACATTTCGAGGGATCACCGTCCGGAAGACCTTTGCCCCGAAATAGTCCTTGGCCTCGGCCACGACCTGCTTGGAAAGGTTCAGGCGGGAGTCAAACATCGTGAGGAGCACCCCCTCGATTTGGAATCCCGGATTGAAGTTCTGCTGCACCAACCGAATGGTGTTGAGCAGTTGGGAGATCCCCTCGAGGGCGTAGTACTCGCACTGGATCGGGATGAGGACCCCGTCGGCCGCCGCCAGCACGTTGAGGGTGACCAGCCCCAGCGAGGGCGGGCAGTCGATCAGGATGTAGTCGTACTCCCCCCTGACCGGCTCAAGCGCCTTGCGGAGCCGCCCTTCCCTCTCCTCTCCACCCACCAGCTCGAGCTCGGCCCCCACCAGGTCTTGGGTGGCGGGCACGATATGGAGGAAGGGCAACTGCTCGTCCTGCCTGACGGCCTCCGCGATCGGCACCCCATCGAGGAGCACATCGTAGAGCGACATTCCCGCTACCGACTTGTCGATCCCCACCCCTGAGGTGGCATTCCCCTGGGGATCGGCATCGATGAGCAGGACCCTCCGCTCCGCGACGGCAAGAGAGGCCGCCAGGTTGACCGCAGTGGTGGTCTTGCCGACGCCACCCTTCTGGTTGGCTATCGCGAGTATTCTGGCCATGGTGGGTGACTGGGAGGCGAGGAGCAAAGGGGTGATCCGTGGCGGATCGGCGAGTGGTCAATCTACGCCACGCCAGAGAACCGCGACAGGGCCGTTTCACGTGAAAACCCCCGGAGAGGCAATCGAGCCCCACCCGGAGGTTTCACGTGAAACGGTGGTGTGTGGCTGTCGCCTTTGTCGGTAACTCGTTGCTCACCAACGCATTACATGTCGCATTGGCGTGGGCGAACCGCGATCCTGGGTCGCTTGCGGCACCCCGTCCCCCGGTCTCTGCCCTCCGCGGCTCCGCTCCGAGGCGGCACCAACTCGATTCACGAGGTCGGACTCGCCGCACTC
>JAHEFN010000074.1 GCA_024640185.1 Gemmatimonadota bacterium
GAGGTCGGTGGGACCGTCGGCGACATCGAGTCCCTGCCGTTCCTCGAGGCGATTCGGCAATTCCGCCAGGACGTCGGCCGCGAGAACGCCATCTTCGTCCACCTGACCCTGGTACCGTTCATCGCGGCAGCCGGTGAGCTGAAGACCAAGCCGACCCAGCACTCCGTCCGTGACTTGATGCAGGTGGGGATCCAGCCCGACTTGCTCATCTGTCGGAGCGAGCGGCCGCTCGATGCCGAGATCAAGCGCAAGATCGCGCTCTTCTGCAACGTCGATTTCTCCTGCGTGATCGAGTCGCCGGATGTCGCCAGCATCTACGAACTCCCGCTCCGCTTCTCCGCGCAGGGATTCGACCGGGAGGTCTGTTCCCGTCTCGGGCTCGAGACCCGCGAACCCGACCTCAGCAAGTGGGGTGCGATGGTCGAGCGGGTCCTGCGTCCGTCCGGACGGGTGAAGATCGCGGTGGTCGGCAAGTACACCGCGCTGCACGACGCGTACAAGTCCGTCGCCGAGGCGCTCCTCCACGGCGGCATCGGCCATGACGTCGGCGTCGACATCGAGTGGATCGAGAGCGACCGGTTCAGTGCCCCGGGGGCCGACCCGGAAGCCCTGCTGGCCGGCTTCGACGGCCTGCTGGTGCCGGGCGGCTTCGGTGACCGGGGGATCGAGGGGATGATCGAGGCGATTCGCCAGGCGCGGACGAGCCACCTGCCGTTCTTCGGCATCTGCCTCGGCCTGCAGGTGGCGATCATCGAATTCGCGCGCCATGTCTGTGGCATGGCCGGCACCACCTCCACCGAGTTCGATGCCGATTGTCCCAATCCGGTGATCGCGTTGATGGCGTCCCAGCGTGACGTGAAGGACCTCGGCGGCACGATGCGCCTGGGGGCCTATGCCGCACGTCTCCGCGAGGGGAGTCGCGCCGCCAAGGCCTATGGCACCACCGAGATCTCCGAACGCCATCGCCATCGCTGGGAGGTGAACAACGCCTACCGCGATGTGCTGAGCGAGTTCGGGATGCGGCTCGCCGGCCAGTCACCTGACGGCGGCCTCGTGGAGATGATCGAACTTCCCGATCATCCCTGGTTTGTCGGCTGCCAGTTCCATCCCGAGTTGAAGTCGCGGCCAACACGTCCCCACCCGCTGTTCGCGGCGTTCATCGGGGCGGCCGCCGCGCACGCCCAGACCCTCGATGCCGCAACCCCGGCCGGGAAGGCGACGTCACCGGCATGAGCCGATTCGGCTTCGGGGCCGCCCCGTTTCTGATCGCCGGCCCGTGCGCCGTCGAGGATGCCGACACCATGGCGAGGATCGCCGAGGTATTGGCGGAGATCGACGCGGCGCATGACCTGCGGGTCTGTTTCAAGGCCTCCTTCGACAAGGCGAATCGGGCCCGGGGAGACGCTCCCCGGGGTCCGGGACTCGAGGCCGGCCTGCGGGCGCTCGAAGCGGTCCGGCGCAGCTCCGGACTGCCGATCCTGACCGACATCCACGAGGCGGACCAGGCAGGCGCCGTCGCGGAGGTCGTCGACGCCCTGCAGATCCCGGCGTTCCTCTGCCGCCAGACCGACCTCTTGTTGGCCGCTGGCGCCACCGGATTGCCGGTGAACGTCAAGAAGGGGCAGTGGATGGCCGCCGACGCCATGGCGGGTGCCGTCGACAAGGTACGGGAGGGCGGCAGCGTCGATGTCGCGGTTACCGAGCGAGGGACCTTCCTCGGCTATGGCGACCTGGTGGTCGATTTCCGCAACCTGCCGCGACTCCGGCAGGCCACCGGCGCCGCGGTGGTCTATGATGCCACCCACAGCGTCCAGCAGCCGGGGCAGGCGACCGGCGGCGGGAGCGGTGGCCTCCGGGAGTTCATTCCTGGACTGCTCGCGGCGGCGGCCGCCGTCGGAGTCGATGGCTTCTTCATCGAGACACATCCCACCCCGGCCTCGGCCCTGTCGGATGCCGCCACCCAGTGGCCACTCGATCAGCTCGACGCCCTGGTCACCCGGACACTCGCAGTTCGCGACGCGGCACGGTCGGGGCCTCATGGCTGACCTGCCCGACGCCACGGCCATCCGCCTCCTCGCCCTCGATGTCGATGGTGTGCTCACCGACAACGCGGTCTACATCGGTGAGGTCGGCGGGAGCCGGGTCGAATTCAAGCGCTTTGACATCCATGATGGACTGGGACACGCCCTGCTGCGCGGCACCGCGATCGACGTGGTCTGGATCAGCGGACGGGAGTCGACCGCCACCACGCTCCGTGGCGCCGAGCTCGGTGTCGGTGAGGTGTGCCAGGTGGCCCCGGGTGCCAAGATGGCGACCCTCGCCGGCATCCTCGAGGCGCGTGGCCTCGGCTGGCACGAGGTGGCCTTCGTGGGAGATGACTTTGCCGACTTCACGGTGATGGAGCGGGTCGGCCTGCCGATCGCGGTGGCAAATGCGCGCCAGGAACTCAAGGCGATCGCGGCCTACGTCACCGAGGCCCGAGGCGGGCATGGTGCGGTGCGCGAGGTGATCGATCTCCTGCTCAAGTCGCGCGGTGAATGGGCGGCAGCCATCGCCCGTATCGGTGGCCCCGGCGCCCCGGCCCCCGAGGGCACGCGATGAGCGCCGTCCTCGACAGCGGCCGGCGCACCCTGCGACTCGAGGGTGAGGCCATTCTGGCGGCGGCCGATCGCCTCGACGCGACCTTCGAGGCGGCCGTGGACCTCTTGGCCGATGCCGGTCGGGTCATCGTGACCGGGATCGGCAAGTCTGGCGCCATCGCCCAGAAGATCGCCGGGACCCTCACCTCGACCGGGACGGCCGCCACCTGGATCCACCCGATCGAGTCGTTGCATGGCGACCTGGGACTGGTCTCCAACGACACCGTGGCGATCATGCTGAGCAAGAGCGGCGAGACCGAGGAGCTCTTCGGACTCGTCACAGCGCTCGCGAGGCGGAGCATCCCGATCATCGCCGTCACGGGGAACCCGACTTCCACCCTTGGCCGAGCCGCCCGGGTGGTGCTCGACGGCCGTGTTGCCGAGGAGGCATGTCCCCACGATCTGGCCCCGACCAGCAGCACGGCCGTCGCGCTGGCCCTCGGCGACGCCCTTGCGGTGGCGTTGCTCCAACGCAAGGGCTTCCGCTCCGAGGACTTTGCGGCGTTGCATCCGGGCGGCATGCTCGGCCGGCGGCTGTTGTTGCGCGTCGCCGAGGTCATGGTGCCTGCGGACCACACCGTGCCACCCAGCGCCACGATGCGCGAGGTGATCGTGGCCCTCGCCCATGGCCGGGGCATCGCCCCGGTCATCACCGAGGAGCAACTGGCCGGCGTGATCACCGCCGGCGACCTGACCAGGCTGGTGGAGCGGACCGAGGACTACCTCGCGCTCTCAGCCGAGGATGTGATGACCACCACCCCGGAGACGGTGCGTGACGACGACCTGGCCGCGACGGCGCTGGGACGGCTCGAACGGCGCGGGGTCACCGCGGCACCGGTCGTCGACCCGACGGGACGGGTGGTGGGCGTCATCCATTTGCATGACCTGCTGCGGGCCGGTGCCGCATGAGGGCCCTCCTCCGCGGACTCCTCCTGCTCGTGGCGGCGACCGCCTGCTACGATCGCGCCCCCGTCCCCTCAGATCTGGACGGAGCCGACGGAGCCGACCAGGTGATGGACAGCATGAACTTCCGGATCACCGACGGCGACGTGCTCCTCAGTCAGGTCTCCTCGGATACGGCACGGGTGTACAACAGCCGGCAGGAGATGGCGTTGACCCGACTGACGATGGTGTTCTACGACTCCACCGGCCGGGAGAAGTCGCGGGTCACCGCCGACAGCGGGGTCTACCACCTTCGCGATGGCACCCTCGAGGCACGAGGCCACGTGGTGGTCGTCACGCCACCGCCGTCCTCCCAGACGCTGCGCACCTCCCATCTGCTGTACGACAAGGTGTCGGCGATCATCGAGGTCGATACCGCGTATACCTGGGAGTCCGCGGAGGGACGGGGCAACGGCACCTCGTTCACCAGCACCACCGACTTCAGGTCGCTGCGACAGTTCAAGCCGCGCGCCACCCAGACCGGGCAGGGAATCCTCCTGCCGGAGTCGGGGATGGGCACTCCATGAGGTCGGCCCTGCTGCTGATGGCCGCCCTGACCCTGGTCCCCCGCCTGGATGGACAGGGAAGCACGGCCCCGCGCCGCTGTCAGCTGGTGATCACCGAGGTCGGCAACGAACTCTACCGGCAGGAGTTGTTCGCCAGCAACGTCAACTGGTACGGCGGTGGCGGGGTACGGATGCGCTGCCGGGCCCAGGAGATCTTCCTGCAGAGCGACTCCGTCGTCGCGACCAACGGCGAGGTGATCCAGTTCATCGACCGTGCGCGCTACCGCGATGCCGACGTGACCATCGATGCCGACACCCTCGTCTATACGAAGTTCTCCGAGCTGTTGCAGGCCACCGGCCATGTCCGGATCGTCAACCAGCGAGACGGGGCGGTCCTCGTCGCCCCTCGGGTCGATCACTTTCGGGCGAGCGTCGGCTTGCGGGACACCGCGGAGACCACGGCCGGCATCATCGGTCGGGCCACCGCGACCCTTCCGGTCGCCGCCAACCCCGAGGACAGCGTCCCGCCAGGGCCGTACGTGATCACGGCCGGTATCCTCCGGCGGACCGGTGGCACCACCAGGGGATGGGATCAGGTCACCATCGACCGCGATGCACTCTCCGGCCGCGGGGATACCCTCGTCTATCTCACCGGTGGGGTGGCCAGGGCGACCCTGCGAGGGACCCCGGCGGTCATGACCCGGTCGGGGGCGGATTCCTTCACGGTGACCGGGGAGACCATCGTCCTCGATCTCCGCGAGGAAGAGTTGGCCGGCATCACGGCGGAGGGGGAGGGCCAGGTGGTGGGCGGCGCCGGCGATGTCCGCGGCGAGTCGGTGCGACTGGCCTTCGAAGAGGGGTTGCTGACCGGGACCGATGCGTGGGGCCGGGGCGACGGGGCGCGCCTGCTGGCCGAGGGCTACGACATCCGGGGCGACTCCATCTCGATCGAGACCCCGGCGGAGCGTCTCAGCCAACTGCGGGTCTTCGGCCAGGGGGTGATGATCGAGCTGCTCGACGACAGCACGGCCCAGGCCGCCGACAGCATCCCGGCCGATTCGCTGCCACCGATCCGGAACACGATCGCCGGCAACACCCTCGTGGCGAGCTTCGCCGACATCGACTCGGCCGGCACGCTGCTGACCCGGCTCCGCGAGATCACCGCCGTGGGGAACGCCACCTCGTTGTTTTCCCGCGATGTGATCCGCAATGGCGCACCCTCGCCGACGATCAACTACACCCGGGCCGACACGATCATCGTCCAGATGCGCGGAGGCGACAGCACCGGGGTGTCCCTGGTTCGCGCCTATCGCGGCAGCCAACCGGTCGACGGCATCCAACTCGAACGGGCCTCGCTGCGCCCGAGCACCCCGGCCGACAGCACCGCGGTGCGACGCCCAGAGGGGAGTGGCCGGTGAGCATCCTCCGCGCCGAGGGACTCCGCAAGAGCTATCGTCGGCGGGCCGTGGTCGATGACGTGGCCCTCCAACTGGCCCAGGGCGAGATCGTGGGGTTGCTCGGACCGAACGGGGCGGGGAAGACCACCACCTTCTACCTCATCACCGGACTGATCCGCCCCGATGAGGGCCGCATCTGGCTCGACGACACCGACATCACCCGGCAGCCGATGTACAAGCGTGCCCGGGCCGGCATCGGTTACCTGGCCCAGGAGCCCTCCATCTTCAGGCGGATGACGGTGGCCGAGAACGTCCTCGCCATCCTGGAGACGCTGCCACTCTCGCGGACCGAGCGGCATCGGCAACTCGACCAGATGCTCGAGGACCTCGGCCTGACCGCGCTGCGCGAGGCACCGGCCTACCAGCTCTCGGGAGGCGAACGTCGCCGCCTCGAGATCACCAGGGCCCTGGCCACCTCACCCAAGTTCATGCTGCTCGACGAACCGTTTGCCGGGGTCGACCCGATCGCCACCCACGACATCCAGACCATCGTCGCCTCACTCAAGCAGCGGGGCATCGGCGTGCTGATCACCGACCACAACGTCGAGCAGACCCTCGAGATCGTCGACCGCGCGTACATCATGCACACCGGCAAGGTCCAGGCGGCCGGCACCGTCACCGAGCTCATCTGGAGCGAACGGGTCGCGGAGTTGTATCTTGGACCCACACTCACCGCACGCCTCCGGCAACGCATGGAGGGACCGACGTGAAGACCGGCATGCAACAACACACGGGACTCCGCCAGGAGCTCCGGATCAATCCGCGCCTCTACCAGGCGATGGACATGTTGTACATGCCGATGCTCGACCTGCAGCAGCACCTCCAGCACGAGTTGATGAACAACCCCTTCCTCGAACTCGAGGAGCCCGAGGAGGAGGAGAAGGCGGAGAAGACCAACGAGGAGGAGCGCGAGGAAGCGGCCAAGGACGACGAGATGGACTGGGAGGAGATCCTCCTCAACGGCTTCGATGTCGGCGGGCCACGGGAGCAGTTCGAGACGACCGAGTACATCGAACCGCAGAACGTCGCCGTCGCGGGACTCGGCGACCATCTCCGTGACCAGGTCCAGATGCTTGACCTTCAGCCGCGCATCCAGGTCCTCGTCGACGAGCTCATCGGCAACATCGGCGACGATGGCTACCTCGCCTGTGATCTCGAGACGGCACTCCGCGCCGCCAACATCTGGTTGATCTCGAACGCCCCGCGACAGGACGATGACGAGGTCGATGAGGATGACCCCTTCGACATGCCGCTCGAGGCGCCGGCCGTTCGACTGCCCCCCCCGGAGCTCCTCAGCACGGACGGGATGATCGGCGTGCCGGCGCACCCCCGAGATCCGGTTCAGGACGAATCGGACGCCGGGCGTGATGACGCCGCGCCGCCCCCCGAGGCCGAGCTGATCGCCCCCGAGGGGATCGCCCTCTTCACCCGGGCTGAACTCGAGGAGGCGCTCGCGATCGTGCAGGCCCTCGAGCCCGCCGGGATCGGCGCCCGGGACCTCCGGGAGTGCCTGCTGCTGCAACTTCGCGAGGCCGGTGACGCGTCGTCGTTGACCTACCGGTTGGTCGATGAGGCCTTCGGCGACCTGATCGCCCATCGCTGGAACGACCTGGCTCGCCGGTTTGGCGTACCCGCACGTGACGCCCAGGCCGCCGCGGATGACCTGGCGCGGCTCGATCCCAAGCCGGGACTGAAGCACGCAGCGCGTGGCGAGGCGTACGTGACCCCCGACCTGATCGTCGACAAGATCGAGGACCGGTATCATGTCTTCCTCAACGACACCGGGGTACCCAGGCTGCGGCTCTCGCGCTCCTACCAGGAGGTGGCGCGCAATCGCGGCAAGATGACCGCCGAGAACAAGGACTTCATCGCCTCGCGGATGAATTCAGCCACCTGGATGATCCAGGCCATCGAACAGCGCCGACAGACGATGCTCAAGGTGATGAACTTCATCGTCGACCGGCAGCGGGAGTTCTTCGAGAAGGGCATCGAGTTCCTCAAGCCGTTGACCCTTCGCGAGGTCGCCGAGGTCATCTCGATGCACGAGTCGACGGTCTCCCGGGTCACCAACGAGAAGTTTGTGCAGACCCCGCGTGGCGTCCTGCCGTTGAAGTTCTTCTTCTCCAGTGCCCTGTCGACCGCCTCAGGTGAGGACGCCTCCGCCCGGTCGATCCGGGCGAAGCTCGAGAAGCTGGTCGCGGACGAGAACTCCAAGAAGCCGCTGACCGACCAACAGATCGTTCACCTCTTCGAGGAGCAGGGGATCCAGATCGCCCGGCGCACGGTCGCCAAGTATCGCGACCAACTCGGCATCCTCCCCGCCCGGATGCGGAAGCGCGTATGAGCGCCGCCATCCGGATCTCGGTGATGGTCCCTGCCAAGGATGAGGCCGAGAACCTCCCCGACTTCCTCCGACAGTGTGCCCAGGCACTGCCCGACCTCGGGGTGCCCTTCGAGGTCGTGGTGGTCGACGACGGTTCCCGCGATGCCACACCGGGCCTCCTCCGCCAGCTGGCGGAGGAGTACCCCTGGCTGATGGTCGTCACCCATCGGCGACAGCAGGGCATCGCCGACGCGCTCCGCAGCGCCACCGACGCCTCGACTGGTGACATCCTGGTCTTCTATCCCGCCGATCTCCAGTACCTGCCCGCCGACATTCCTGCCCTCTGTGCACCGATCCTGGCGGGGGAGGCCGACATCGTCACGGGCAGCAAGCAGGGGAAGTACGAGAAGGCCTTCGTCTCGGCGGTGTACAACAGCCTCTCCAGGTGGCTCTTCGGGGTGAGGGTCACTGACCTCAACTCCGTCAAGGCCTATCGCCGTGAGGTGATGCGCAACGTCCCGATGCGTCCTGACTGGCATCGGTTCATGGTTGCCCTTGCGGCGGCCGAGGGGCATCGGTTGGTCTCGGTCCCCGTCCCGCTCCACCCGCGTACCGCCGGCGTCTCGAAGTTCTCCTGGACCAGGATCCCCGTCGGGGTGCTTGACCTCCTCTCCGTCTGGTTTCAGCTGCGGTTCGGCCGCAAGCCGATGCTCTTCTTCGGCATCCTCGGCGCGATCCTCTTCCTGGTCGGCTTCCTGATCGGCACCGCCGCCGTGATCCTGCGGATCTGGTACCGGGCGGATGTGGCCCTGATGGTCTCCCTCGTCCAGACGTTGCTGATCACCGGCGTGGTGCTCTTTGGCTTCGGCCTCCTGGGCGAACTGGTTGCCGGGCTCCGTGAGGAACAGCGCGAGCTCGCCCGACGCCTCCAGGATCGGCGCGACTGATCGATGCGGGTCGTCTTCCTGACCCACAACTACCCCAGGAGTCCCGGCGACGTGGCCGGGAACTTCCTTCACCCGCTCGCCGTCGCCCTTGGCGACCGGGGGATCGAGGTTCGGGTCATCGCGCCCAGCGATGGCGGCCAGGGAGGCAAGGAACTGTTCGACGGCGTCAGCGTCGAGCGTGTGCGCTACGCCACCGCGGCCCGTGAGACCCTCGCCTACCGTGGCACCATGGCGGGTGCCCTTCGCAGCCCAGGCGGGGTCCGGGCATTGGCGGGGATGATCCGGGCCTTCACCCGAGCGGCCCGTGCCGCGACGGCCGGGACACGCGACGTCGTCCTCCATGCCCACTGGTGGGTCCCCGCCGGGCTCGCCGCCCCGGCCGGCCCACCCCTGGTGATCACCTGCCACGGCACCGACGTGCGCTTGCTGAGCCGTTCTCGCACCTTCCGCTTCTTCGGTCGACGGGTCCTCCGCCGTGCCGATGTGGTGACCACCGTCTCAGGCGCCTTGGCCGCCACGCTCCGGGCGGACGGCGGGGTCGAGGTGG
>JAHEFN010000075.1 GCA_024640185.1 Gemmatimonadota bacterium
TCTCGCTCTCGAAGATGCCGTAGCCGGCCTCGGCCATCCAGCCGGTCTTGGCATTCCCCGCGTCGGCATCCCCGTAGTCACTCGACGGCATCGTGGCACCCGCGCCCACGAAGAACTGGGCCGAGGCCGAGGTAGTGCCCAGCACGACTGCCAGGGCCAGGGTGGAAGCTCCAATCAGAAAACGGCGCATGATACCTCCGAAGTGGATAATGGGACGGACCGCGAGACCCTTCCCGGGGCGGTGACGACCGACCAGGCCGGCACCAGGAGAATCTGCCTGCGATCCTCCGCAAGCTCATGCAATATCGAAGATTAGGGTGGAAATGCCAGAGGGGTGGCGGTCGAACTGATTTACCGGTGAAGGAGCGACACGCCAACACGCCTCACCCCAGCGAGGGGGTGAGGCGTGTTGGCGAACAGCACGATCGATCGGCGCGGCTCAGAAGGTCCAGCCACCCCCAAGCGCGATGAAGGTGGTTTCATCGAAGCCATAGCGGTACGTCGCCAGGACCCATGGTCCACCGCTTTCATCTCCGAAGCTCAAGCCGATCCCACCGCCGGCAAACCCCTGTCCGAAGTTCTCGGAATCGCCCGTCGCCGGCTTGTACTGGTGGTTCAGGTAGCCACCGCCAGCGACCACAAACGGCGTCACCGAGGCGTCGGGGTTGTTGCCGAGGGTATAGGCCAAGAAGCCACCGCCGGACATGAGGTTGGTCTTGTCGCCTTCGGCCTCATGATTGTTGGAGCCGTACTCACCGACCAGCCAGAGGGCGAGATTGCCGTCGGCGTTGGCCCATGCCCTGGCGCCAATGCCAGCCATCCATCCGGTCTTGGCACCATCACCATCGCCGAAGTCCTTGTAGCTGTCCGTTGGCATCGTGGCCGAGGCGGAGACGAAGAACTGGGCGCCTGCCTGTGGCGCGATGAGGAGAAGGCCGAGACCGAGGGATGCTGCTCCGAGGAAGAGACGTCGCATGGTACCTCCGGGTGGAGTCAAGGATGGCCGCGAGCCCATCCCAAGGCAGTGACGCCGCGGCGCGTCGTCACCAGGAGGACCCATCATCGGACCCTCCAATCCTCACCACACCCCGTGGGGGGCTGGCCGAAAACCCTACAATTCCTACCAATATTCAAAAATTTTCCCGGAAATGCCATAGCGGGCCGATGGTCGCCGATTCCGGGGCTATTCTTCGGCATTCGCCAGGGGCATCGCGTTCCACCTCGGGGACGTGGTTGAGAGGCACCCTTCGAACCTGACCCGGTTCAGACCGGCGGAGGGAGGCGAACCGCCAAGGAGACCCTCGATGGCCGCCACCGTACATCCCCTCAGTTCGTTCAGCGATGCCTTCCCGCATTCCACCAAGACCCACCTCGAGGGTCCCGATGGTATCCGGGTCCCTGTGCGGGAGATCGCGCTCTCGCCCTCTCCCGACGGTTCGCCCAACGAACCGCTCCGGGTCTACGACACCAGCGGGCCACAGGGCGTCGACGTGCGGGAGGGGCTGCCGCCGATCCGCCTGCCGTGGATCCGGGCGCGAGATGTGGCGGAGACCGACCGGGACCAGACGCTCGGCCTCGAGATGCCCAGCGGCCTCAGGCGACGTGTGCTTCGCGGCAACGGTCCGGTGACCCAGCTGCACTATGCCCGGTGTGGCGAGATCACCCCCGAGATGGAGTTCATCGCCCTCCGGGAGGGGATGGAGGCCGAGTTCGTGCGGAGCGAGGTCGCCCGAGGGCGGGCGATCATCCCGGCCAACATCAATCACCCCGAGCTCGAGCCGATGATCATCGGCCGGGCGTTCCATGTGAAGATCAACGCCAACATCGGCAACTCGGCGGTGGTCAGCAGCATCGAGGAGGAGGTCGAGAAGCTCCGCTGGTCGACGCTCTGGGGTGCCGACACCGTCATGGACCTGTCGACCGGCGACGACATCCACGAGACCCGGCAGTGGATCCTCCGCAACGCCCCGGTCCCGATCGGCACCGTGCCGATCTACCAGGCACTCGAAAAGGTGGGCGGTGTCGCCGAGGACCTGACGTGGGAGGCCTATCGGGACACCCTCATCGAGCAGGCGGAGCAGGGCGTCGACTATTTCACCGTCCACGCCGGCGTGTTGCTCCCCTACATCCCGATGACCGCGAAGCGGATGACCGGGATCGTCTCGCGGGGCGGCAGCATCATCGCGAAGTGGTGCCTCGCCCATCACAAGGAGTCGTTCCTCTACACCCACTTCCGCGAGATCTGCGAGATCATGCAGGCGTATGACGTTGCGTTCTCCCTGGGTGACGGGCTCCGGCCGGGGAGCATCGCCGATGCCAACGACGAGGCCCAGTTCGCCGAGCTGAAGACGCAGGGCGAACTCACCCGGATCGCCTGGGAGTACGATGTGCAGGTGATGAACGAGGGGCCGGGCCACGTGCCGATGCACCTGATCAAGGAGAACATGGAGAAGCAGCTCGAGTGGTGCGATGAGGCGCCATTCTACACCCTCGGGCCACTGACCACCGACATCGCACCGGGGTACGATCACATCACCTCGGCGATCGGCGCCGCGATGATCGGTTGGTACGGCACCGCGATGCTCTGCTACGTGACGCCCAAGGAGCATCTCGGACTCCCCAACCGCGACGACGTGAAGACGGGGGTGATCACCTACAAGATCGCCGCCCACGCCGCCGACCTCGCCAAGGGCCATCCCCGTGCGCAGGCCCGGGATGATGCCGTCAGCAAGGCGCGGTTCGAGTTCCGCTGGCGCGACCAGTTCCACCTGGCGCTCGACCCCCAGACCGCGCTGGCCTATCACGACGAGACCCTGCCGGCCGAGGGCGCCAAGATCGCCCACTTCTGCTCGATGTGCGGCCCGAAGTTCTGCTCGATGCGGATTTCGCAGGACATCCGCGACGAGGCGCTCCGTCTCGAGGCCGAAGCCGGGATGGCCGGGAAGGCGGAGGAGTTCCGTGCCGGAGGGAGCGAGATCTACCTATGACCCGCCGCGCCCTGCTGCTGCTGACACTGGCCACGGTGCCGATCGCGGTCCAAGGCCAGGGTGATGCCACCGTCCCTGACCTGGTCGCGATGCTCAATCAGCCGACCTCCGAACTCGCCCCGGTCCTCGAGCGGTGGACCAGTGATCGCGCCGCCCTTGGCCGGCGCTACTCGGTGGACTATTCGCCCGCGGCCCGGAATCGGTTCCGGCAGTTCCAGCAGGGCTGGCTGACGGCGGTGCGGCAGTTGCCGTTCGCCGACCTCTCCCGGGACGGCCAGGTCGATGCGATCCTGCTGCGCAATCGACTCAACTACGAGGTCGGCCTGCTCGACCGCGAGTCTCGACTGGTCGCCGAGATGGCACCGCTGCTGCCGTTCGCCGACACCCTCTTCGTGATGCTCGAGGAGCGCCGCGAGCTCATCCGCCCCGAACCGGAGGTGGCCGCCCGTCGGATCGCCGGGATGACCGCCGCGCTGGCCTCGGCACGATCGGCCATCAGCGCCGACCTCAAGACCGAGCGGGCTCCGTCGCGGATCATTGCCTACCGGGCCGCCGATGCGGTGCAGTCCCTCGCTCGGGACTTCAGCGCATGGCAGCGGTTCTACCTCGGCTACGACCCGATGATCACCTGGCGGATCGCCGAACCGGCCAAGGCGTTTGCCGCCGCCCTCGACAGCTGGCGGCGCTTCCTGAGGGAGCAGGTGGTCGGTGCCAAGGAGGGTGAGGACGAGCCGATCGTTGGCGATCCAATCGGCCGGGACGGGCTACTGGCCGACCTGGCAAACGAGATGGTCGCCTATACCCCCGAGGAATTGCTTGGGGTGGCCGAACGCGAGTTCGCCTGGCTCGAGGGTGAGGCACGACGGGCCGCGGCCGAGATGGGCCTTGGCGACGACTGGAAGGCGGCCCTGGAACGGACCAAGGCCGACCATCCCGCGGTTGGCGACCAGGTGCTCGCTGTCCGTGACATGGCATGGGAGGCGACCGAGTTCGTCACCGCACGCGACCTGATCACCGTGCCACCGTTGGCGCGCGAGGTGTGGCGGATGGAGATGATGTCGGCCGAGGCGCAGAAGACCAATCCCTTCTTCCTCGGTGGCGAGGTGATCATGGTCGCCTCGCCCACCGACGGCCAGACCGAGGACGAGAAGGCGATGGCCTTGAGGGCCAACAACCGCCACTTCTCCCGTGCCACGGTCCATCACGAACTGATCCCGGGGCACCACCTGCAGGGGTTCGTCAACAGCCGCAGCAACACCCACCGCGGTGTCTTTCGGACGCCGTTCTATCACGAGGGGTGGGCGTTGTGGTGGGAGATTCACCTCTGGGACCTGGGCTTCCCGGTGACCCCGGAGAACCGGATGGGGATGTTGTTCTGGCGGATGCACCGGGCCGCCCGGATCCTCTTCTCGCTCAACTTCCATCTCGGGACCTGGTCACCCCAGGAATGCATCGACTTCCTGGTTGACCGGGTCGGACACGAACGCGCCAGCGCCACCGCCGAGGTGCGCCGGTCGTTCAACGGCAACTACTCGCCGCTCTATCAGGCGGGCTACCTCCTCGGCGGGATGCAGCTGCGGACCCTCCATGGCGACCTGGTGACAACGGGTCGGATGACCGAGCGGACCTTCCACGACGCGGTGCTCGCGGCCGGGCCGATGCCGATCGAGATGCTCCGGGCGCTGCTGATGCCCGAGGTGCCGTTGACGCTCGAGTACCAGCCCAGTTGGAAATTTGCCCCATGACCTCGCGCGATCGGCTGCGTCAACTCCTCGCCTTCCGGGAAGAAGTGGCCACCCTGCGGCACGAGGGGGTGGTGGAGGCGGACGACGTGACGCTGGCTCGTATCGCGGTGCGCCATGACGCATTGCTCGCCGCCGCCGCTCGCGACGAACGGATCGACCTGACCAGGGAGGAGGCCCGACTCTCTGCCGGGATGCGACTGGCCACCCTGCTGGGGGCGATGGCCTTCTCGATGGCTTGGGGGATGTTCGTCTCCTCGATGTGGGACGACCTGGGCGAGATCGCCAAGCTGCTGTTGATCTGGATCCCACCGGTCCTCCTGGTGGTCGCCACCGAGGCCGCCACGCGGCGGGAGTCAACCGGGTACGTCGCCAACATCCTCGCGACTGTGGGTGCCATTGCGCTCGCAGTCGCCACGGTCGCGACCACCCGGTTGTATGAGCTCGAACCGTCACGGTGGCAACTGCTCCTGGTCGGCGTCTATGCCGTGGCGCTGGCCTACAGGCACCGGTTGATCATGCCGCTGCTGATCGGGGCCCCGGCCATCGGGGCGTGGGGGTGGTCGCTGGCGGCGGGGCTGCGTGCGGAGCCGTGGCAACAGGTCTTTGAGGTGGCCGAGCCGGCGGTGGTGATGGGAGCGATCGCCCTGGTCATCGGCACGATCCGTCGCTCCGACCCGGTCGAATTCCGCTTCGTGCTTCGCTCGGGCGGGGTGGTCGCGATCTGCTGGGCCCTGCTGGTGCTCGGGGTGGCCGGTGAGGCGTCGTGGTTCGGTCCCGGCAACGTGGTCGAAGGGAGCTACCAGATCCTCGGGGGGCTGGCCTTCCTGACGATGGTCTGGCATGGCCTGCGGACCGACGACCCGATCCTCGCCCGCGGTGGCGGGGTGGCCCTGGTGCTCTTCCTCTTCCTGCGGATGGTCGACTGGTTCTGGGACGCGATTCCCGACTGGCTCTTCTTCCTGCTGGTCGGGGCGCTGGCCTTCGGGGCGCTGCTCCTGCTCCAACGGATCCGTCGGCGCCAACGGGTTGCCGGCTGATCCTGCCAACCTGACAAGCCCCTTTGCCACCTCGGCACACGAACCCACGGCCCATGCCGTGGGTTCTGCCGTTCCCGGCAGACTCTGCTTGGCACGGCTGATGCCCCTTGGAGGGTGACGGTTCGCATCAGGGCGAACCGACGCGATTCACCGTTGAATGGCCCCTCGTTGGGGCAGGGGGATGGCAAGATGGTACGCAACACACTGACACCCTGGAACCGCAGCGACTTCGGCACGGAGCCCGCGCTTGGTCGGTTCTTTGCTCGCACGCACGATGCACCGATCTGGACCGGTGGCGCAGATGTCGAGGAGCTCGATGACCGGGCCGTGGTCCGTCTTGATGTTCCCGGCGTGAAGCCCGAACAGATTTCGATCAATGCGGAGCACCGCACCCTCACCGTCAAGGTCGAGCGTGAGGGGCACGGGGCCTTCTCCCGCCAGTACACCATCGGGCCGAAGTACGACCTGGGGGGTGTGCAGGCGAGTCTCGACCTCGGCGTCCTGACGCTGACGCTGCCCAAGGCACCCGAGGCGCAGCCCCGCCAGATTCCGGTTCAGGTCGGCTGAGCCGCACCGAAGGGCAAGACCACGAAGGCGCATCTCTTGGGGTGCGCCTTCGTCGCATCACCACGACAAGGGGACTGGCAGGACTGGAGATCTGGCGGATGGGCCCGGCACGGTGCATCCTCCGATCATGCGCAGACTCTCGATGCTCGTCCTCGCGGCCCTCGTTGCCTGTGCCCCTCGGGCCTACGAGGCCCCGCAGGCGACCACCCGGCCGGCGATCATCTTGGTGTCGATCGACGGCTTCCGTCCCGACTACCTCGGCCGAGGAAACTCCCCGACCCTCGACTCGATCGCGAATGCCGGCGTCCGAGCCGAGTGGATGGAGCCGTCGTTCCCCACCAAGACCTTCCCCAACCACTACACCATCGTCACCGGGCTGCGACCGGACCATCACGGCATCGTTGCCAACAACGTTCGCGATGCAGAGCTCGGTCGCTTCAGCATGGGCAACCGGGATGCGGTGCGCGATGCCCGATGGTGGGGTGGCGAGCCGATCTGGACGACGGTGGCCAGGGCCGGCGGCCTCGCGGCACCGATCTTCTGGCCGGGATCGGAGGCTCCGATCGGGGGCGCGCTGCCGGCCATCTGGGAGGCGTTCGACGGCGATCTCCCGCTCGACGACCGGGTCGACAACCTGTTGGTGCTGCTCGATCGGCCTGAGGCATCGCGGCTCAGCCTGCTCACGCTCTATACCGACGTCGTCGATCACGCCGGTCACACCTTTGGACCGACCTCTCCGGAGCTGGCTGACGCTGTCCGCGTGGCCGACGCGATGGTGGCCCGGCTGGCCGATGGTCTCCACGCACGCGGTTTGGCCGACCGGGTCAACCTGATCCTCGTCAGCGACCACGGGATGTCGTCCACCTCGCCCGACCGATTGATTGTCCTCGATGAGTTGATCGATCTCAACGACATCGTGGTGCACGACTGGGGGCCGGTCGGCCAATACCAGCCGGTCGAAGGAAAGTCCGAGGCGGTCTACCAGGCCCTGCACGATCGTCACCCGGCATTGGCGGTCTACCGGCGGGAGGCGCTCCCGGCACGGCTGGCATTCGGGAGCCACCCTCGCGTCCCTGAGATCGTGGCCATCGCCGCTGACGGCTGGCGGATCACCACCCGCCAACAGGTCGCCGACTTTCGCCCCGGTGGTGATCACGGCTACGACAACGCCCTGCCCTCGATGCGGGCGCTCTTCCTCGCGTCGGGGCCGGGGTTCCGTCAGGGCAGCGTGGTGCCAGCGTTCTCGAACGTCCACGTCTATCCGCTGATGGCACACTTGCTGGGACTGCGGCCAGCGCCCAACGATGGATCGCTGGACAGCGTGCGGGTGATGCTGCGGTAGACGATAGACCTTGGACGGAGACCGGAGACCGGAGACTGGAAGACGGCGGTAGCGTATTCGACGCAACTGCTCGGCGGAGAGGGGCACCCTCGATGAGCGAAGGTTGGTGCCTCGCCGCGCGTCACTCGCCCACGCACGGAGAGACCGAGTGCGGCGAGTCCAACGTTCGTGAATCGAGCCGGTGCCGCCTCGGAGCGAAGCAGCAGGGCTTCCCGACGTTCGTGAATCGAGCCGCTGCTGCCTCGATGAGCGAAGGAGCAGGGACCGGAGATCAGCGAATCAGCGAATCAGGGGATCCTCCAACCATGACGCTATCCCGACGCGACTTTCTTGCGGCCTCGGCGCTGGCACTGCCAGCCCAGCGGCTGCGCCTTGACCATTTCATGCCCGGCCGTGCCGACCGGATGGATTGGTGGCGTGAGGCTCGCTTTGGGCTCTTTCTGCACTGGGGGCTCTACAGCATCCTGGCCGGGACCTGGCGGGAGGATGAGCGCTGGGCCGAGTGGATCCGCAACAATGCCGAGATCCCGGTCGACGAGTACGACCACCTCGCGGCCCTCTGGAATCCAGCGGAGTTCGACCCCGATCGTTGGGCCGAAATGGCCTGGGGTGCCGGGATGCGGTACGTGGTGCTCACCACCAAGCACCACGACGGCTTCTGCCTCTGGGATTCAGCGGTTGGCGGGTTTGATGTCGCCGCCACCCCCGGCGGTCGTGACATCTGCCGTGAGCTCGCGGCCGCGTTCCGGCGGCGGGGCTTCCGGATCGGCTGGTACCACTCGATCATGGACTGGCATCACCCTGATTACCTGCCGCGGCGCGAATGGGAGCAGGAGCGTCGGCCGGCGGCCGGTGCCGACTACGACCGCTATGAGCGCTACCTCCACGCCCAAGTCACCGAGTTGTTGACGGCGTATGGCCCGGTCGACGTGCTCTGGTTTGATGGCCAGTGGGAGGGGACCTGGACCCACGAACGCGCCGGTCGATTGCACCGACTGATCTCGCGCTTGGCCCCCGACTGCCTGATCAACGATCGGATCAACGGCGCCGGGACACCCGAGGGGGGTCGCCTGGGCGACTTCGGCACCCCGGAGAACACGATCCCCGACACCGGTGTTCCGGGCAAGGACTGGGAGTCGTGCATCACCATGAACGACAACTGGGGCTACAAGCGGCAGGACGGCAACTGGAAGTCCCCGCGCCGCCTCGCCGAGATCGTGGTGGAGACCGCCTCGAAGGGCGGCAACCTGTTGCTCAACGTCGGGCCAATGGCCGATGGGCTCTTCCCGCCGCCGTCGGTCGATCGACTCAGGTCATTGGGAGCCTGGATGGCGGTGCATGGCGACTTCATCCGCGGCAGCACAGCATCACGGTTCGCGGACGTCAGTCGCTTCCGTGCCGTGACCCAAGGGAATCGGGCTCACCTCTTCGTGCATGATTGGCGTCCGGGCCCGCTGCTGTTGTCCAACCTGACCACCAGGCCGACACGTGCCCGATTGGTTCATCACGACGCCACGGCGACCGACCTGGTCATCCAACTCTGGGACGACCAACCGGTGGTGATCCTGCCCGAGGTCGGCGAACCGTCGCTGCTGCCGTGCCTCACCCTCGAGTTCGACGGCCCCTGGTCGATCGGCTTGGCGCCGTAGCATCATTCGCCGAAGCCGGCCCTTGCT
>JAHEFN010000340.1 GCA_024640185.1 Gemmatimonadota bacterium
CCCAGTTCGGGGTGGACGAGGCGGTGCGGATCACCACCGAGGTCGCCGACGCGCTGGGGTATGCCCACAGCCAGGGGGTGGTCCACCGCGACATCAAGCCGGAGAACATCCTGCTGGCCGCTGGCCGACCGATGGTGGCCGACTTCGGGATCGCCCTGGCGGTGAGTGCGGCCGCCGGGGGCCGGATGACCGAGACCGGGCTCTCGCTCGGCACGCCGCACTACATGTCTCCCGAGCAAGCGACGGCCGACAAGGAGATCACCGGCCGGAGCGACATCTACTCGCTTGCGAGCATGCTCTACGAGATGCTGGCGGGCGAGCCACCGCACGGCGGCGGCTCGGCGCAGCAGATCATCATGAAGATCATCGCCGAGGAGGCGCAGCCAGTCACCCGGCTCCGCAAGAGCGTCCCGGCGAACATCGCCGCCGCGCTGGGCAAGGCGCTGGAGAAGCTGCCGGCGGACCGCTTCGAGAGTGCGGCCGACTTCGCCCGGGCCCTCGGTGACTCGCACTTTACCACGGCGCCGGCGGGTGCGACCGGCGCCGGCGCGTCCTCCCCACGGCTTCGGGCCCTCACGGGAGGGCTTGGCGTGGCCGTGGTGGTGCTCGCCGGCCTCGCCGGCTGGATGGCGCTCGACCGGGGTGGCGCCATCGGCCCCTCGATGTATGACATGGCGTTGCCCGACAGCGCACCGGTGGCGTTCACGGGCCGGAACCCGTTCACCCCGTACGGGGCACCGCTGCGGTCACTCTCGGTGGCACCGGACGGGGCGTTCGTCGTCTATGTGACCCGGGAAGGCCTGACCACGGTGCTCTGGCGCAGGAGCCTGCTCGACGGGACCGTCGAGCGGGTCGAGGGTACCGCCGGAGCCTTGATGCCGAGGGTCTCCCCGGACGGGAGCCGGCTCGTATTTGCCGCCGAGGGCGAGTTGCGCGTGATGCCCCTCGACGGGGGCTCGGTACGCCAGCTCGGTGCCGTGAGCGACCCGGCCTTCGTGGAATGGGCCGGCAACGATCGGCTGCTCTCCGTGGAGCAGGGTGGTCGGTTGCTGCGTTGGTTTGACCCGGAGGGGGGCGAAGTCGCGTCGCGTTCCGTCACGCGCTGCATCCAGGGGCAGTGGCTCGACGAGAACCGGCTGCTCTGCGGGGCGGCCGGCCGGGCGGTGATCGTCGACCTCGAGTCCGGGGAGGAGCAGGCGGTCCTGGCCGAGGGGGCCGATGGTGCCAGCCGACCGGTCGCGGGCTCTGAATTCCGGCTGGTCGACGATCGCTACCTGGTGTTCGCGTCGATGGACGGTGAGCTTCGCGCCGCTCCCTATGACCGCGCCACCAACAGGATCGGCCGCTCGGTGACGGTGCTCGAGGGGGTGCGTCGCGAATCGATCGGTGACGCCCAGTTCGACCTGACCAGGGGAGGCGGCCTGGTGTTCGCTCCGGGCGACAACGCCGAGGTCGGCCGACTGGTCCGGATGGGGCGCGACGGTGCCGTGACGCCGCTGCCGGTCGAACCCGGACCGTACCATCTCTTCGAGCTCTCTCCCGATGGGCGCTGGCTCGTTGCGGTGGTCCAGGGAGCCGGTGTCGAGGTGGTCGAAGTCACCGACCTGCGCGACGGGCGCACCTTCGCCTGGCTCGAGGGTGAGCGGGTCCTCTCTCCCTACTGGAACAGCACGGGGGACACCATCCTCGTCACCATCCGGGACGGCAATCGCTATGCGGTGCTCAGAGGTTCGCCGTTCTCGGCCAGTCCGCCCGACACCGTGATCGGGGGCGATGGTGTCCCGGTCACCGTGATGGATTGGCCCGACGACTCGACGGTCCTGGGCTACCTGGGGGAGGACGAGACGATGGTGCAGTTCGATCCCCGGACCTCACCGGTCACCTTCGACACGCTCACCACCGGGCGGATCTGGAACAGCCGGTCGCCCGACCGTCGGCACTTGTTGCTCTGGGCCGCCGACGGACGAGTCTTCGTCACCTCGAATCCACCAGGTGACATCCAGCGACTGATCGCGGCCGACGCCGTCGAACCGCTCTGGCTCGCCGACGGGCAGGTGGTCTATCGCAGCGGCGATGCGTGGTACGTCCAGCAGATCGATGCCTCGGGCCAGCCAGACGGGGCACGGCGGATCATGGGCACCGACCCCCGGTTCGCGGACACCTTCGGTTGGTCGAACCGGCCGAGCCGTGACGGCGGAATCATCTACAAGCAGGGTCCCGCCGCTACCTCGGCTTGGCACCTCCGGGTCATCCCCAATTGGGTCGAGCAGATGAAGCACGCCGTCGACGAGGCCAACCGATGAACGCTCCCGTCGATCGCCTCACCGCCGCCCTCGCCGACCGCTACACCATCGAGGAGGAGCTCGGCGCCGGGGGCATGGCAACGGTCTACCTGGCCCACGACATCAAGCACGACCGCAAGGTCGCGCTCAAGTTGCTGCGCCCCGATCTTGGGGCCGTGCTCGGCGGCGACCGCTTCCTCTCCGAGATCAGGATCTCGGCGGGGCTCGACCACCCCCACATCCTCACCCTGATCGACTCCGGGGTCACCGAGGGATTCCTCTACTACGTGCTGCCGTATGTCCGAGGTGGCACCTTGCGCGACCGGCTCGCTCGCGAGACCCAGCTCGGCATCGAGGAGGCGGTGGCGATCACCAAGCAGGTCGCCTCGGCGCTCGACTACGCCCACCGCCAAGGGGTGGTCCACC
>JAHEFN010000341.1 GCA_024640185.1 Gemmatimonadota bacterium
CCGCCGCTGCCTTCGATGACCCGCAGGGCTACCGGCACCTCGGCGTTGGGGTTGTCGTGGATGTCGGTCACTCTCAGGTTGACCTGCGCGGTGCTCCTGCCGTCGGCGGGCAGGCTCACGGCGCTGGCCACCAGGTCGATCTTGGCCGGCGCGTCGCTCATCAGGGTGATCTGCACCGCGGCGGTCACCGCGTAGTCGCTGCTCGCGGCGGTGACGGTGACGGTGCCGATGGCGGTGCCGGCCCGGTACTCGGCCTCGGCGACGCCGCGGGCGTCGGTGCGGGTGTCGAGGATCCTGAGCCGGCCGTTTTCACCCGCCAGGGCGAAGCTGATGCGTGCCCCTTCGATGGGGCTGCCGGTGAAGTCTTTGAGCGTGGCGGTCAGGCGGGACTTGCTGCGCCCGTCGGCGGTGAGCTTGGCCGGGTCGGCGGTGAGCGTGAGCACCGCCAGGTCGGCCCGTCCCCGCGCGGCCCGCGGGGTGACGGGCGTAAGCGTGATGGCCACGGTGCTGGCCACGTAGGTGTTGAGCCACCCCGCCCCCACGTCTCCGGTGGTGAGGTCCTTGACGACGATCAGTGCGGTCTTGGCGGCAAACCCGGCGGTATAGGTGGCGGCCACTTCCCCGAAGGTATCGGTGGTGCCGCCCCACTTGATCTCCAGGTCGTCTTCGTCGTCTTTGCTGGCCCTGCGGCCCTCTACGGCCCCGCCGCCGACCACCCCGGTGTACTCTTCGGTGGTGGAGAGCGTCAGAGTGAGCTCGTGGCCGCTCACGGCGTTGCCGTTGGCGTCTTCGGCCTCGATCACCAGCCGGGTCTGGCTCTCCCGGTCGGCGGGCAGCAGGGTGTCGCGGGCGGTCAGGTTCAGGCGTACCCGGGTGTCGAAGGTGACCGGGTTGCCCACGGGCGTGGTGGTGACGTTGCCGGCTTCGTCGGCCAGGCTGGCGGTGACCGCCACCTCGGTGCCGGTGTCGTCCCAGTCCACGGTGTAGCTGCCGTTATAGGTGCCGCTGCCCGGCGGGGTCTCGGCCAGGGCAACTCCTTCGGTCACACCCTCGACGGCGAAGCTGGCGTAGCCGCCCGGCTCGCCCTCCAGGGTGACGCTGAGCAGGTCCCCGGCCACCAGGCTGCCGCTAAAGCCCGCCACCTGCCAGCCGTCGTGGCTGGCCGAGGCGATGACCGGCGGGGTGTGGTCGTTGAGCACATCCTGGCCGATGATGACCAGTTCCGGGCCCGCCACGGTGCTCTCGCCGTAGGCGTCGGTGAGCGTGACCACCAGTCGGTGCAGGCTCTTGGTGGAGGCCACGGCTTCCGCGGGTACGATGTAGGTGGCGCTGTAGGCGCCGGAGCGGCCTGCTTCGGTGAGGGACAGGCTGGCCAACTCGCCCAGCGCCACGGTGGCGGTGCCGCCACTCTGGCCGGTGAGGCTCACAGTAAGCGTGTCCCCGGGTTTGGCGGGTCGGCCGAAGGGCACCACGCTGATGCCGCTCACCAGCGGGCCTTCGCCGGCCTCGGCCACCGCGCTCACGATGTCGCTGGGGACGCTGGCGTTGCCGGCTCTATCCACGGCGACCACGGTGTAGTGGTAGTTCAATCCCCCCAGCACGCCGGTGTCGATATAGCTGAGCTCGCTGGTGGTATCGTAGGGGGCACCCGTGGCGCTCACGGGGGCCTCGCCCTCGCTGCGGTAGATGGCGTAGTGAGCCACATCCTCCGGCGAGCCACTGGCCAGCCAGCTCAGGGTCAGCTCGCCGGGGCCGACCTCGGGGTCCAGGATGCGGCCGGCTGCGATGGCTTCCGGAGCCGTGGTGTCGATGGCGAGGCTCGGGCCGGCGGCGCTCAGGCCGCCCAGGGTCGCGGTCAGGGCAAGGTCCGTCTGGTTGGCGCCACCCGGCACCGCCACCCGGCCCACGTAGACGCCATCGTCGATCTCCTCCATGGCCACGGCCTCGGCCACCCCGGCGATACTGAAGCTCGCGGGCAGGTCCGCGGTGCCCCGCAGGGTCACCGCGATCTCCTGGCCGGCGCCGTAGAGGGTCTTCTCGGTGTCGACGCTGGTCACGTAGAGCTCACTGCCGGCCACGGTGATCTCCGGCGGGTACTTGCTCTCCACGTTCCCGCCCTTGCCGTCGCCGTAGACCGCGGTGACGGAGTAGCGGTAGGTCTGGCCGGGCACCGCCGTAGTGTCGGTGTAAGTCAGGTCGAAGACCCGCTCGGTGGTGAGCTTCTCGAAGCGGGCGTTGCCCTCCCCTGCCCTGCGGTACACGAAGTAGCCCTGGTTGATCCCGTGCACCTCCGGGGGCTGCCAGGCCAGGAGGCTCCCGCCGTCCGTGTGCGTCCCTGCGAGATCTCTAACGTCGTAGTTGCCCTTGTGTACCTTGGCAACGGGCACCACCGGCTCATCCACGGCGACGACGAGATTGTTGGTGCTCGCATCACTGACCAGAGCACGCTTGGCAGGGTTTCTGCAGATTCCGCTTGTGGTCTGGACATCGCCCACCACGACCGTCTGGACCCTGGCCAAGATGGCCCCGAACGGTTTGCTGGGATATGGCAGCGGCTCTCCCCGTTGGGCCGCCTGCTCGTTCGCCAGTTCACGGGGGTTCTTCCCGAACTCCCTGGTCGCCGGGTTGTAGGTTCCCGGACGTGTATTCAGCGCCCGTCCATCCACGAACAGGCCGTACT
>JAHEFN010000342.1 GCA_024640185.1 Gemmatimonadota bacterium
ACCCCCGACTCGATCCCCCGGCACAGAACCGCGGGTGGTGGGCCGACGCGCCCCAGTTCCGGGACACCAACGGCCCATCGTTCGCCGAGGGGCCGGGTGGCGGGTTGATCTACCTCCAGGGCGCCGTTCCCCGGCCTGCGAGCTACCTGCGCGTCGTCCCGAACTGGGTCGACCAGATGAAGCGCGCCGTCGATGAGGCCAACCGATGACCGTCCCCGACCGCCTCGCCGCGGCGCTACCGGCGGTCCTGATCCTGGTGGTCGCCCCACTCGCCGCCCAGGCGCCCGACCAGCTCCTTGGGCGCTTCGAGGACGACTATGGCAGCCGGCACGAGGTCTCCGACTCGCTCTGGCGCCACGGCAGCAGTGCGCACTACCGAATCGTGCGCTGGGATTCGGCCGGCCGGTTCCTGATCGCCCATAACGACGCCGCCAACCCCTCCGACCCCGGCCGCTGGACCCGGATCGACTGGATGCCCCTCGAGGGGATGACACCCTATGCCTGGGCCTTCTGCATGAGCGCCTACGACGCCCCAACTGCCGACGCGGCCGCCCGGGTGACGGTCGCCGACCGTTCGACGCCGCGCACCGGCTGCAACGGCTTTCCGTTCACCCGGTTGCGGTCGGCAGAGGCCGGGGCGCCAGACGATGGCTCCGATCCCTACCAGGGTGACTCCCTTCCGCATGAGTGACCACTTCGACCGGGACGAGCCGGCCGTAGGACCCGCCGATGCGGGTGCGGTCATCCACTGTCCCCACTGCGGCGAGCAGGTCGAGATCACCCTCGACGCGGGTGGCGGGGCGATCCAGGAGTATGTCGAGGACTGCGAGGTCTGTTGCCGGCCGTGGCAGCTGACGGTCACCTTCGATGACGACGGCCACGCCGACGTGGAGATCGACGAGGCGAGCTGACCGCTCGCCTCAACACGCGCCTCGCGGGCCGGCATTCCGCTGCCGCGAGACCGGCGCTCGCGCGTGGCGGCCGCCTCTTCCGCGGGCCCCTGCCGCATGAGACGTTGCGGATCCCGAGAACGCCCCGGTCGCGGGGCGACCGGGGCGACGAGGGAGCAGCAGGCCCGCGGAGTCGGCCGCGAGCAAGGGGGACCGGTCGTCGCGGCAGCGAATCACCCCCCCGACAGCGCCCCGATCACCAGATACGGCTCGCTGCCGTCCTGCACGGCAGCAGGCAACGACGCCTCGGGCTCCTCGTCCGACAGATCCTGCTCCGCTGCATAGAAACGGATGAAGGCACGCCTCCGCCCGGTGGCCGGGTCGCGGAGCGTGTTCCGGAGTGGCGGGTAGCGTTCCTCGATCGCGTCGATCACCGCGCGCTGGGTGACCGGGGCGGGGAGGTCGAATGCCTCCTCGCCCTCGGAGCGGGCCAGCGCCCGGAGCGGGGCCGGCAGCACGACCCGGATCATGGCAGGGTCTGGACCTCGACGGAGTAGACCGCCGGGAGGTTGGCGGCGATGGCGGTCCAGGAGTCGCCCTCGTCGGCCGAGGCGTAGACCTGGCCGCCGGTGGTCCCGAAATAGACGCCACAGCTCGGCAGCGTGTCGATCGCCATCGCGTCGCGGAGGACGTTCACATAGCAGTCCTCCTGTGGCAGCCCGGCGGTCAGGGCTTCCCACTCGTTGCCGCCGGTGCGGCTCCGGTAGACGCGGAGCTTGCCCTCGGGCGGGAAGTGCTCGCCGTCGCTCTTGATCGGCACCACGTAGATCGTCTCGGGCTCGTGGGCGTGCACCGCGATCGGGAAGCCGAAGTCGCTGGGGAGGTTGCCGCTCACCTCGTGCCAGCTGTCGCCGGCGTCATCGCTGCGCATCACGTCCCAGTGCTTCTGCATGAACAGCACGCCGGGCGTGGTGGGGTGCATCGCGATTCGGTGGACACAGTGGCCGATTTCGGCGTCGGGGTCGGGGATGTACTCGGAGCGGAGTCCCTTGTTGATCGGCTTCCAAGCGGTGCCACCATCGTCGGTGCGGAAGGCGCCGGCAGCGGAGATGGCCACCCAGATCCGGTCGGGGTTGGTCGGGTCGAGGATCACGGTGTGGAGGCACATCCCGCCGGCGCCGGGGTTCCAGTCGGCGCTGGTGCCGTGGCCCCGCAGGCCCGTGAGCTCCTTCCAGGTGGCGCCACCGTCGGTGCTCTTGAAGAGCGCAGCGTCCTCGACACCGGCGTAGACCGTGTCGCGATCGGTGGGCGAGGGCTCGAGGTGCCAGACCCGCTTGAACTCCCACGGATGCGGCGAGCCATCGTACCACTTGTGGGTGCCGACCTCGCCCTGGTAGGCGAACGCGTTGCCGACCGCCTCCCAGCTCTTGCCACCGTCGTCGGAGCGCTGCATCACCTGACCGAACCAGCCGCTGGTCTGCGAGGCGTAGATCCGGTTGGGGTCGGCCGGTGACCCGGCGACGTGGTAGATCTCCCACCCCGCGAAGTGGGGTCCGTCGATACGCCATGCCTTGCGCTCGGCGTCGGAGGTCAGGATGAACGCGCCCTTCTTGGTGCCCACCAGGACTCGTACGCTCGGCATCGTCAGGCTCTCCGTCAGTGGGTGGGGGGTCCGGGAGAGTACGGCCGCAGGTGGGAGAGGTTCCAGCCCCCAGGGGTTGCGTGCAGGAGGTCTACGTGTATATTGTTTGCATGTAAAGCAATAGTCACCATCTCACTTGGAGTC
>JAHEFN010000076.1 GCA_024640185.1 Gemmatimonadota bacterium
TGGACCTCCTCCTCGACCCGGAGACCTTCACCGAGCTCGACCGTTTCGTGACCCATCGCTCGACCGAGTTCGGGATCGACGCCGAGCGGCCACTGGGCGACGGCGTGGTGACAGGGTGGGGAAGGGTCGACGGCCGGTTGGTCTACGTCTACTCGCAGGACTTCACCGTCTTCGGCGGCTCCCTCTCGGAGACCCACGCCGCCAAGATCTGCAAGGTGATGGACCTCGCCGTGCGGAACGGCGCACCGGTCATCGGCCTCAACGACTCCGGCGGCGCCCGGATCCAGGAGGGGGTCGCCTCGCTCGGCGGCTACGCCGACATCTTCCTTCGGAACACGCTGGCCAGTGGGGTGGTGCCCCAGATCTCCGCGATCCTCGGCCCCTGTGCCGGGGGGGCGGTCTACTCGCCCGCGATCACCGATTTCGTCTTCATGGTGCGGGGCACCTCGTACATGTTCGTGACCGGCCCGAACGTGGTGAAGACGGTGACCCATGAGGAGGTCACCTTCGATGAGTTGGGCGGTGCCGATGTCCATGCCGGCACCAGCGGGGTCGCCCACTTCGTCCATGGCTCCGAGGCGGAGTCGCTGCAGGCGATCCGCACCCTGATGGGCTTCCTCCCGAGCAACAACCTGGATGAGCCGCCCCGCGGCGCGGGCACCGATCCGGCCGATCGGCGCGAGGAGCGACTGCTGACCGTCCTCCCCGAGAGCGCGGCCACCCCGTATGACATGCACGAAGTGATTGGGGCGGTGGTGGACGACGGCGAGTTCTTCGAGGTGATGGCGGCCTTCGCCGGCAACATCCTCACCGGCTTCGCCCGGCTCGGTGGTCGACCCGTCGGGGTCGTGGCCAACCAACCGGCGGTGCTGGCTGGCGTGCTCGACATCGATGCCTCGACCAAGGGGGCCCGCTTCATCCGCTTCTGTGATGCCTTCAACATCCCACTCGTCACCTTCGAAGACGTCCCCGGCTTCCTCCCCGGGGTGGCTCAGGAGCACGGCGGCATCATCCGACACGGCGCCAAGTTGCTCTATGCCTACTGCGAGGCGACGGTGCCGAAGCTGACGGTGATCACCCGGAAGGCCTACGGCGGGGCCTACGACGTGATGAGTTCGAAGCACATCCGGGGCGACGCGAACCTCGCCTGGCCGACCGCCGAGATCGCGGTGATGGGGCCGAAGGGGGCGGTCGAGATCCTCTACCGGAACGAGATCGCGGCCAGTGATGACCCGAGTGCGGAGGTGGCCAAGCGAACGGCCGAGTACACCGAGGCCTTCGCCAACCCGTACCAGGCGGCTGCCAAGGGGTTCGTCGACGACGTGATCGACCCGCGGGACACGAGACCCCGGCTGATCGATGCGCTGGAGTCCCTGCAGGGGAAGCGCGACCGGAATCCGGCCAAGAAGCACGGCTGCATGCCGCTCTGACCGGATCATGATTGCCCCTCGTGGGGCGGATTCGTTACCTTTTTCCCGTTCCCTTTCGCCCGCCACCCGTGGCTCCCCAGGCGAGGCCTGATGCGTCTTCGGCGATCCCAGCTCCTTCTGACCCTCGGCCTGCTCACGGCCGTGGCGCCCGCCCCGGCTCAACAGCTCCCGGTGGTGCGCCCCATCTCGGCCGGCTCGACCGCGATCGACATGGCGGGAGCGCTGCTCCGCGATGGCCGCAACAAGGACGCTGCCGACCTGCTGGGGCGCTGGCTCTCCGAACACCCCAACGACGGCCGGGCGTGGCACTACCTCGGCACGATTCACCTCCGCGACGCCCAGCGGTGGCATCGTCTGGGGCATGACGGCCCGGTCGCCGACGGTGGCATGCTGTTGGAGTTCGCCTCGACCGCCTTCGAGCGTGCGCAACAGTTGCTCGCTGACAGCGGCACGGTCTATCGCGTCCTCGTGGGGTTGGAACGGGCCACCATCCGGGTCGAGGACGCCGGTTGGGCCTCGCTGCTCGACTTCGAGATCCGGGACGAGGAGCTCCCGCTCCCTCCCGTGCTGGCCGAACTGGGTGCCAACCTGATCGGCTCGTGCCCCGCCACGGGGGTGCTGGTCACCGGCTCCCAGGTCGAGGCGGCCGCCGTCTGGGGCCGCTGGTTGCTGACCCGGCAGGATCATCCCGACTTGGTGCTGCTCCGTCCCGACCTCTATCTCTGGGACGCACGCTACCGGGTCCGGATGGCCGAGACGCTCGGCGTGCCACTCGATCTTGAGCTGCCCGAGGCGCTGGTGCATGTCGCCGCCCGGCGGCCGCTCTGCCTGACCCCCGCCGTCGAGCGGCTCTCGGAGCCGGTGTTGACCTGGCGGCCGGTGCGGCTGGTGCTGGCCACCGGCCCCGGGATGGTGCCCGATGGCGGCGAGCCGAGCGTACACCAGCTGGCGCTCACCGGCTTGGCTGGTTCGGTCTGGAGCGAGGCGGCTCGTGACGTCTATGAACTCGCCGCCCGTCGCAACCGGGCGCTCTGCCAGACGCTGTTCCTGCGCGGTGACGACCGCCCCGAGATGCCAAGCATCGCCGCCTGCCTGCAGTAAGCCAGATGCCCCTCCAACGTGTGCTGATCGCCAATCGCGGAGAGATCGCGCTCAGGATCGTGCGGGCCTGTCGCGACGAGGGCATTGCATCGGTCGCGGTCCATTCCGACGCCGACGCGAGGGCGCCGTTCGTCCGTGCCGCGGATCTCGCGGTACGGATCGGGCCAGCCGCGCCAGCCGAGAGCTACCTCCGCATCGAGACCCTGATCGAGGCTGCCCACGCCTCCGGCGCGGATGCCGTGCACCCCGGCTACGGATTCCTCGCCGAACGGGCGGCCTTCGCCCGGGCCGTCGAGGAGGCCGGTCTCGTCTGGATCGGGCCGCCATCCTCGGCGATCGAGGCGATGGGCGACAAGACCTCCGCCCGTCGGTTGATGGCGGCGGCCGGGGTGCCGATTGTCCCGGGGGCCGTCGCGGCGATGACCGACCCCGAGGAGGCCCGTGCGATGGCCGAGCAACTCGGCTATCCGGTGCTGGTCAAGGCGGCAGCGGGTGGCGGCGGGAAGGGGATGCGGGTGGTCCACGCCCCCGGCGACCTCGCCGAGGCACTGCGCGCTGCGGCGCGTGAGGCACAGAAGGCGTTCGGGGACGATGCGGTCTATCTCGAGAAGTTCATCGAGGCTCCGCGGCACGTCGAGATCCAGATTCTCGCCGATGCCCGTCGCACGGTGCATCTCGGCGAGCGGGAGTGCTCGATCCAACGGCGTCACCAGAAGCTGGTTGAGGAGGCGCCATCGATCGCGGTCGACGCGGCGCTTCGGGAACGGATGGGTGCAGCGGCCGTCGCGGCGGCGGCCGCCGTCGGGTATCGCGGGGCGGGGACCTGTGAGTTCCTCCTGGCGGCCGATGGTGCGTTTTATTTCCTCGAGATGAACACCCGCATCCAGGTCGAACATCCGGTGACCGAACTGGTCCATGGCGTCGACCTGGTCCGTGAGCAGTTGCGCATCGCCGGGGGTGAGACGATGCAGGTGCCCGATGGGGTGCGGCACCCCAACGGATGGGCAATCGAGTGTCGGATCACCTCGGAGGATCCTGCCAACGGTCTGCTGCCGAGCACCGGCACGATCACCTGGATGAGTGTTCCCTCGGGTCCGCATGTGCGCTGGGATGCCGGGATCGAAGTCGGCAGCGAGGTGACCCTGCACTACGACTCCATGCTCGCCAAGCTGATCGTCTCCGGCGAGACCCGCACCGCCGCCATCGAGGCGATGCGTCGGGCACTCGATGAACTGGTGATCGTCGGCGTGGCCACCAACCTGCCGTTCCACCGGGCGTTGATGCGCGACCCCGACTTCATCCGTGGGGAGATCGACATCCAGTTCCTCGAGCGGCGGCCGGACTTGCTCGAGGCCGCCACCGACGAGGACTCCCTGCTGCGTCTCGCCGTCACCGCGGCGCTGCTCGAGGACGAACGTCGGGGGAGCCGAAGGATCTCCTCCCTGCCGGGACAGGCGGCGGCGTCGGTCTCACGCTGGCGGGAGGTCGCCCGGACCGACGGGCACCGGTGAGCGGCAGGCTCCCGGCGGTCTCCATCCGGTCGATCGGGGCCGGCGGTGATGGCATCGGCACCCTGGATGACGGCCGCACCGTGTTCGTGCCCCGCTCGGCACCGGGAGATGTCGTCACCCTGACCGGACTGCGACTCCACAAGCGGTTTGCGCGCGCCCGGATCGCCGAGATCGTGACACCCTCCCCGGACCGTGTCGAGGCCCCCTGCCCGCACTTCGTTCGGGATCGCTGCGGTGGGTGTCAGCTGATGCATCTCTCCGTCGGAGCGCAGGTCGAGGTGAAGCGGCGCATCGTCGGGGATGCACTCCGCCGCATCGGCCGCCTCGAGGTCGAGGATCCACCGGTCGAGCCGTCCCCGTCCCAGTTGGGGTATCGCTCGAAGGTGACCTTCACGGTCAGTCGCGGGGCCATCGGCTTCCATCGCCTCCACGAAGCGGGCGAGATCTTCGAGGTCGAGCGCTGCCTCCTCATGGCGCCGGAACTCGTGGAGACGCATCGCCGCATCCGGAAGCACCGGCACCTGCTGCCGAAGGACGTTGAGCGGGTCGTGCTGCGGCTCGATGCCACCGGGGATCGTCACGTGATCGTCAGGACCACGGGCGGGGAGGGGTGGTCCGGGGTGGGCGCCCTCCACCGTGCCCTCGAGCCCGGCACCGTCGTGTGGTGGCATCCTGCTGGCGGTGCGGCTCGTGCCATGGCTGGTCATCCTTCGCCGTGGCCGGCCACGGTCTTCGAGCAGGTGCACCCGGCGGTCGGTCGGCGGGTGCGCGAGGTCGCGGTCGCGCGGTTGTTGGCTGGTGCCGTCCCGAACGAGTTGGTGTGGGATCTCTACGCGGGCATCGGAGAGACGACGGCCATGCTCCTCGAGGCGGCGTGCCGGGTCGAATCGGTGGAGCTGGATGTTCGCGCCGTCCGACTGGCCGACGAACGTGGACCCGCCGGCGCCACCCGTCTGGCTGGGGACATCGCCGACCGGTTGCCTCAGCTTTCACCCCCGGCCCTCATCATCACCAATCCACCGCGGGTCGGGATGGCTGAAGCGGTCGCCGCGGCCCTGGCGCGGTCCGGGGCCCGGCGCATCGTCTATCTCTCCTGTGATGCCGCAACCCTGGCGAGGGACATCCTGCGGTTGGGTGATCACTATCGGGTGGCCTCGGTGGAGGGCTTCGACCAATTCCCGCAGACGGCGCATGTCGAGTGCGTGGCGCTCCTGGAGAGACAATGAAATATTTCGTGACGGTCGCGGGACGCGAGGTCGAGGTCATCGTTGATGGCGACCAGGTGACCGTCGACGGGCGCCAGGTCGCGGCCCATCTCGTGCATTTCCCCGGCACCCCACTGGTCCAGTTGTCGCTCGAGGGCCGACGGTACCCGTTGGCGGTGGCGGGCCGTGACGACGACGGCTGGCGGCTCGTCGATCATGGTGCGGTCCGGGAGGTCAATGCGGTGGATGAGCGAACCCGTCACATTCGCTCCCTGGTCGGTCAGGTCAGCGGGGTGGCCGGCGGAGGAGTCGTCAAGGCCCCGATGCCGGGAATGGTGGTCAAGCTGCTCGTGGAGGTTGGTCAGCGGGTGGCCGCCGGTGACGGACTGCTGCTCCTCGAGGCGATGAAGATGGAGAACGAGCTGAAGGCGCCGGGGGACGGGGTTGTGGAGTCGATCAGCACCACGGTTGGTCAGGCGGTCGAGAAGGGTGAGGTGCTGGTCCGCCTCGCGGCCCTGCCCAGCGACTGAGGTCCTGGCGTGCCTGGGGATGACAACGGGGCTCCGTCAACTGACGGAGCCCCGTTGTCACACCACGCGGTGGTGCCTCAGGCGTGATCACGTCGCCGGATCAAGGATCCTCGCAATCTCCGACCGCACATCATCGAGATGCACCCGCGTCATCGTGTCTGCCGCGCGCCCCTGCGCCCTGGCCGCCATCCGGTCGATGGTTCGCAGTTCGGCCTTGAGCATCGCCCGGACATCGTTGCCCCAGCGCGGTGGCCTTGGCGAGAAGGCCGCCGCCCGGGCCTCGTTGGCGAGCTGGGCGGCATCCGGGTTGAGTTCCTCGTCCACCCGGTCGAGGAAGGCCCGCTGCAGGTTGCGACGATAGATGGTGACGGTGACCCGCGAGCCGTCGAGTTCCTGCCACAGCGCCTCGCGCATGTCGGTCACGAACTCGCCGAGGGTGTAGGTGTCCCCACCCGTCAGCGCCTCGTACTCGACCAGGGTGTTCAACTTTGCCGGCTGCAGCAGTGTCCCGAAGAGTGCCGTCTGGGAGTTGCGGATGCGGTCCACCGCACCTCGGGCCTCGATCCGCCAGAGGATCTCCGGGTCGAGGAACATCTCGGGGACCTGGAAGGCGTTCGCGGCAAGGAATGCCATCGCTTCCTGCTGGCGCGCCTTGGCCACCGGCTCGAAGCGTGGCCCCGTGCCGAGCTTCTCCTGGGTGATCGCGCCACCGATGAGGGCGGCGACATGCCGCATGTAGCGGCCCCATTGGCCGACCGCTCCACCGTACATCGTCTCCATCAGGGCGTAGTCCTTCTCCGGCCGCTCGGTGGCCGCGCGGAGGTTGCCCATCACCCGCCGCAGGTTCATCAGGCCGTAGGTGGTCGACTTCACCGCGTCGGCATCCCCGACGGCCTCCGTCTGGTTCTCCGGATCATTCGGGGCATCATTGGTGGAGAACCGGAACCACGGGGTCGTATCCTGTTCGCGGGCCCACTGGTTGAGCGTGGCCGTCTCCGCCTCGGGAGAGTCGGCATCAAGGATCGGTCGATAGCCCCAACGCACCGCGAACTTGTCGTACGGCCCGACCTGGGGAATCAGCAGGCCGACGGGGATCGAATCCTCGGGTTGGGCGACGTAGTTGAAGCGTGAGTAATCCATCAGCGTCGCCACGTGACCACCCATCCGCTCCAGGAAGCTGCGGCTGCGGATCGAGTCGGCGGGGTACATCGCCGAGGCCTTCATGTTGTGCGGAAAGCCGATCGAATGGCCGATTTCGTGGGTCACCACATACTCGACCAGGCGGCCCATCAGCGAATCGGGAAGGGGAAGTCGCTGTGCCCGCGGGTCGAGCGGTGACACCTGGACGAAGTACCACTGCCGCTGCAGGTCCATGATGTTGTGGTACATGTTGACTTCGCCCTTGAGGATCTGGCCCGACCGCGGGTCGACCACCTGCCCACCAGTGGCATTGGCCACCGTGGATGGACGCCAGTAGATGATCGAGTGACGGAGGTCGAAGATCGACCAGTCCGGATCATCGGCCGGTGCATACTCGCCACGGATGGCATTCTTGAACCCCGCCTCCTCGAAGGCGACGTTCCACTTTTCCACGCCCACCTTGACCCACGGCTTCATCCACTCCGGCGTGGCGGGATCGATCCAGTAGATGATCGGCTCGACCGGTTCCACCAGCTCGCCGCGACGGAAGGCGGCCGGATCCGACGGGACCAGCTTGAAGCGATGGATGATCGACCGCTGCTCCGCTTCGTGCTCGCGGGAGGAGAGGTCGTAATAGGAGGTGCTGATGAAGCCGACCCGGTCATCCCGGTACCGCGCCATCATCGGGGTGTCCGGCAGCTTCAGCATCGACCAGTGCATCCGATTGGTCTGGGCGGCGGCAGGGACGGTCGCCGCCGCCCCGGCGGGGCGGGCGCTGCCGGTCTGCGTTGCCTCGACCTCGATGTTGTCGGGGAAGGCCGCCACATGCTCGAACCAGCTCTTTGCCTTCTGGGTGCCCTGCAGGCTGCCCATCTCCCGGTTGTAGGTCAGGAAGAGGTCGGTCACGTCGATCACGGCGGCGCTGTCCTCGGGGTGGTACGCGGCGATGTCGAACCGTTCGATGACCGCCCCATTCTGGAACCCCCGCACCTGCCGGAAGATGTTGTCACTGCTGTCGGCCATGAGGCTGTGGGAGCGTTCCCGCAGCACCACGTTGTCACCGTGCCGCTCCCAGCGCACCAGGCTGCGGGCCCCGCCACCGAAGAAGCCTCCCGGATCCTGCAGCGTCGATTCAACGGCGCGGGCGATCATCATCATCTCGGTGCCGAAGGTCGCCCTCGGAATCTCGAAGTAGAGCTTGTCGCCGATCTGGTGGGTGCGGAAGAGTCCCTCGCGGGTGATCGCCTCGCCGGTGATCACCTTGGCGTAGGCCTTCGGACCGCTCTGCGCGGCGGTGCGACTGGCCCCGCCGGAGGCGCTGTCGCCGCGTTGGGGCGCCGGGGTCGTGCCGACGCCACCGCCGGCTGCGGCCGAGCAACTGCTGAGTGCGAAGACGGCCACCAAAGCGAGGCCGTGGCGGAACCAGGTGAGGGTGCGCATGGGGAGTCCGTTGGGATGGGGTGAGCGTTGCATCAATATATTGTCGGGAATCCGATGGCGGGAGCAGCCTGCTCAGGCTGGAGGGGCCATCGCAACCCACGGTGGGGAGACGGATGAAGCTGCTCGAGGTGTCACTCACCGAGTCACCAAACGGTCCCGATCGGGTCCGCCTTGAGGGCCACTACGTCTTCGGCGAGGGGCTCGCCCGGCATGAGCGGCTCTGGTTCGAGGTTCCCGCCACGCTTGCCGAATCGCTGAGCACGACCGGCAATCCATGGCTGGCCTGCCTCCTGCCGATGGCGGTGACACTCCGGGAGCCGCTCGAGCTCTGCCTCCCCGTGGATGGGGCCCTCCATGAGGGAGCGATGGCGCTCATGCAGACGTGGTCGGGGGCGTATCCCCCGGGTCGATATCGGCCGATCGACCTCGTGACGACGATTCTCCCTGCCCAGCGCGCGCCAGCCTCCAAGACGGTCCAGTTCTTCACAGGCGGGGTGGACTCGTTCTTTACCCTCTTGCGGCACGCTCCCGACGGCGATGCGATCGATCGGCGCGTCATCGATGAACTCCTCACGGTGTGGGGGCTCGACATCCCGCTTGCCGACGCGGGGGCCTTCGGCAGATTGGCGGGATCGATCGAGGCGTTGGCAGGTCCGCTCGGGATGTCAACGACCGTGCTGGCGACCAACCTCCGCGAATCGGCCTGGCAGCTGACGCACTGGGGAGAGATCGGGCAGGGACCCGCGTTGGCGGGTCTCGCGTTGGCACTCGAAGGCCGCTACCGCCGTGCCGTGCTCCCCGCGAGCGTGAGTTATGGGGTGTTCCTGCCGTACGGGACCCATCCGCTCTTCGATCCG
>JAHEFN010000343.1 GCA_024640185.1 Gemmatimonadota bacterium
GAGGCGGCCAGGGCGCTGGTGGACTCGACGGTGCAGATCGCGATCGATTTCGGTGACATCGAGATTGGTGAGGAAAGCGCTTCGGGTCCCCCCGTGACCAGGTCCCTGCGCCTGGCCGCGGTTGGTCATCCCGGTCAAGTGCTGATAGCCGAGGATGCCCATGTCAAACTCGCCACCGAAGGCAGCGCCGGTTGGAGTGTTGCGGCGCTCGGTTTGCAGACGATCCGGGGCCTCGATCGGCCGGTTCAGGTTTTCCAGCTGGTCGGCGAGGGGCTGGCAGGCGAGTTCCCGGCGCTACGTCTCGATCGGCTGCCGCCGCCGTTGCCGGGAGCTTCGCCGGGGTCGATTGCCGGCTACGAACTGAGGGCCGAGCTCGGGGGCGGCGCGATCGGCGCGGTGCATCGGGCCTACCAGCCAACGGTGGGCCGCGAGGTGGCCATCCGGGTGGTCCGGCCCGAACTGGTGGACGATCCACGATTCGTGCGACGGTTCGAGTCCGAGGCGCAACGGATCGCCGCCATCGACCATCCCCACCTGGTGCCGCTGATCGATTACTGGCGGGAGCCCGATCAGGCATTCCTGGTTCACCGTCTGATGCGGGGCCCCACCGTGCGCACCACGATGGCCGCGGGGCCGGTCCCGCCCGGCGACGCCCTGCTCTTGCTGGGTCAGATCGGCACCGCGGTAGCGGCCGGGCATGGTCGGGGCGTCTCACATGGTCGTGTCCGGCCGGAGAACGTGTTCCTCGATGACAACCGCTACGCCTATGTCGCCGATATGGGCCTCGCCGGGATGTTCGAAGCAATGGTCAGCGCTCCGGCCGACGCCTACACCGCCCCCGAGGCAATCGGTGGGTCGCCGTCGGTGAGCGCCGACGTCTTCAGCCTCGGTGTGCTGGCTTTCGAGCTGTTATCGGGCATCGAGGTACCTCAGGATCTGGGGCTGCCCACGTTGGGGTCGCCCGTCGACCGGGTGATCGCCCGCGCCACCCATCCCCAGCCCGGGCAACGGCACGGCTCTGTCCGGCAATTGCTCGACGACCTCGCTGCCGCGCTCGGCCCTACCGGCGCCGCGGTCAAGAAGGGGGAACGCAGCGAGGCCCGTAACCCGTACAAGGGACTGGGCGCATTCCAAGAAGCCGACGCTGCCGATTTCTATGGACGCTCCGACCTCATCGACGACCTTGTCGCTGCCGTCGAGACCCGACCGTTCACCCTCATAGCCGGACCTTCGGGTATCGGAAAGTCCTCGGTCGTCAGAGCCGGCCTCATCCCCCGCATGCGCGCACGCGGCGATGGGGCGCTGGATGGCTGGCTGGTCACCGACATGTTCCCCGGAGCCCGGCCCTTCGATGAGCTCGAGACTGCGGTTGCCCGCGTCGCCGTGCACCCCACCGGCCACTCCTTCGAGGCGGTGCGCTCCGGAACTCGCGGCATCGCAGACATTGTTGCGGAACTCCTCCCCGAGAGCACCCGCCTCCTGCTCGTGATCGACCAGTTCGAAGAGCTGTTCACCCACATCGGCGATGAGCAGATCCGCCGCCGCTTTCTCGAGGCCCTCACCGAAGTGGCCAACGACCCGGCGTCATCGATTCATATCGTCGCCACGATGCGTGCCGATTTCCTGGACAAGCCGCTCGCGTATGCCGAGTTCGGTCAACTCGTCACCTCGGCGACCGTCATGGTGCCGGCTCTCGACAAGGCCGGCCTTGCCGAGGTGGTGCGGTTCCCCGCCGCCAACGTTGGTGTTGTCATGGACGAGGCACTCGTCGAGGCGCTCTGCACTGATGCCGACGCCGAACCCGGCGCCCTCCCCCTCCTCCAGCACACCCTCACCGAACTCTTCCACGACCGCCCCACGGACCAGCTAACCCTCGATGAATACCGGACTGCGGGTGGGCTCGCAGGAGCGATTCGTCGCCGCGCCGAAGCCATCTACTCCGGCCTCGATCCAACAGACCACAACACCACTCGTGAACTGTTCCTCCGTCTCGTGAATGTCACCCCCGACGCCGAGGACACCCGTCGTCGCCTCAAACGCACCGAACTGGACATCATCCCCGCACAATCCGACTCCATCACCCGTGTCATCGAAGCATTTGGGCGCCACCGCCTCCTCGTCTTCGATCGGGATCCCACCACCCGCGGACCCACCGTCGAGGTCTCCCACGAAGCCCTCTTCACCCAATGGGACCGCCTCGCAGACTGGATCGACGATGCCAGACAGGACCTGCTCACCGCACGCCGCCTCGAGACCGCAGCCACCGAATGGAACAGCTCGCAACGCGACGACGGTTACCTCCTCACCGGACCCCGCCTCGACCAGGCTGTGGCCTGGAGCGCCGATTCGGGGCTGAAGCCGGCGCCCGCGGTCGGCGAGTTCATCGACGCCTCCATCGAGCGGGACGCACAGGAGAGGGAACGGCGGCACAAACGCCGACGCGCCGTGCTCCGCGGATTCGCCGCCGCAGCCGTCGTGGCTTCGATCTTGGCCGCTTTGGCGCTCATCGCCGGGGCGGTGGCAGTACGCGAACGGGACCGGGCCAGCAAGGAGGCCGACCGGGCCGCCGAGTTGGCCGACCGGGAAAGCGCGGCCCGCCGGGTCGCGGAAACACAGACAGCTGTTGCCGAGGAACATGCGACCATCGCCCAGGAACAGACGGCTCTC
>JAHEFN010000344.1 GCA_024640185.1 Gemmatimonadota bacterium
GCGCACGATGTGGTAGCGGGCGGCGGTGCCGTGAACCCAGAGCGACTCCGAGATTGTGTGCTGGCTGCCGTAGTCGTCACTGAAGTTCCCCAGCAGCGCCGGCTCTTGGGCTGCCATCGGCGCCACGGCCACCATGGCGGCCGTGACCACCAAGGCCGAATACCACAAATGACGCACGGTGACCTCCGCAGAAGGTGTGGCCCGCTCCATCGAGGGCAATATGCATGGCCTTCCTCGGGCGGGGTGACCCCAGGGAGTCCGGCGGGGTGTCCTCGGCATCCGGCGAGCCGTATTGTTGAGTCACTCCGACAGGGACCGGTGATGCCGACCACCAAACCAACAACGAGGCCGACACTCCCGGTGACGCGGTGGCTCCGGCTCTGGCCGGCCGTGGGCTGCGCCACCCTCGGTGTGGCCTGCGGCGGCACAACCAGCACGGGTCCGATGGTGGCAGCGGTCGACCTGTCGGGGTGCGAGACCCCCATCGAGCCTCGCCAGAGCTGCCTCGTGATCGCGATTGCCCGCGCCTCCACCGGGGAGGCCGTGCCCGGAGCCGCGGTGACCTGGCGGAGTTCCAACGAGGCGATCCTCACCGTCGCGGCCGATGGGGTTGTCACTGGAGTGTCCGATGGCGCGGCAAGTGTCAGCGCCGCGGCCGATGGAACGGCCGGAAGCAAGGGGATCCTGGTCCGGACCAAGGTGACGATGGTCGAACTCTCCGGCTGCGACACCGCCATCCTGCCGGATCAGAGTTGTACCCTGAGCGCGACCATCACGTCAGCCTCCGGAGAGACCCTGCTGGGGCGCACCGTCTTCTGGATCAGCGACCGTCCAGTCATCGCCAGCGTGAACCAGGGTGGCGTCGTCACCGGCCACGCCGACGGTGCGACACAGATCACCGCGCAGGCCGAAGGCGTCAGCAGCAGGCGACCGGTTTCGGTGCATGTCCCGACGGCGGTGGTCGAACTAGTGGGGTGCGAAGCGACCATCCAATCCGAAGAGAGCTGTGAGCTCAGTGCAGCACCGAAGGGTGCCGACGGCATCGAGCTCCTCGGCAGGACGATCGACTGGACCTCCACGAAGCATGGAGTGGCCACGGTCGACCAGAGCGGCAAGGTCACCGGTGTGGCTCAGGGTGAAACCACCATCCTCGCCGCGGTCGAGGGAATCCTGGACAGCGTCCGAGTCAGGGTCGGCGGCTTCGCCTCGATCAGCGCTGGCAGCTTCCATGCCTGCGGCATCAAGTCCGACAGCACCGCCTACTGTTGGGGCTGGAACAGTCGTGGGCAGCTTGGCGACAGCAGCAACACCCAGCGCACCACACCCGTGCCCGTCAGGGTCCAACCGCAGTTCGGGTTCATGACCGGAAGGGAATTCCACAGCTGCGGCCTCGTCTGGCGCACGCCAGCGTGTTGGGGGTCCAACGACCACGGCGAGCTGGGGCTCGGCAATCTCTCCAGCGCCAACTTCCCGATGGTGCTGCCAGGCACGCCACAGATGATCTCGATTGCGACAGGAGAGTTCCATTCCTGCGGGGTGCTCGTGTCGGGCGCTGCGTTGTGCTGGGGTTACAACCTCTCGGGCCAACTCGGCATCGGCGGGTCGCTTGGTCAACTGTCACCCACCGCCGTGGTCGGTGGCCACCAGTTCCAATCGGTTGTCGCCGGATCGTGGTTCACCTGCGGACTGGGGACCAACGGCGCCGCGTGGTGTTGGGGCTCAGGCAGCAGTGGCCAACTCGGCAACGGTACCCCGTGGTCCCTGGGCAGTCCCACGGCGGTTGCCGACGGACACCTGTTTGTTGCCCTCACGGCCGGCGCGACCCACGCCTGTGGCCTCAAGGCATCTGGTGAGGTCTGGTGCTGGGGCTCGGGAGGAGGACCCTCCGGTGTGGGTGACGGCACCACACTGGTTCGGTTCACCCCTGTTCCGGTGTTCGGCGGCCACAGCTTCACCACCATTGCGTCCTCCGGCAACCACACCTGTGGCATCACCACGGCCGGCAAGGCCTGGTGCTGGGGCCGCAACGACTTCGGCCAGCTGGGCAATTACAGCCAAGCTGCGCAACACATCCCGGTCCCGGTCAACGGCGGGCACACCTTCATCTCGATCACCACGGGCGCGTATTTCACCTGCGCCCTCAAGGCGACAGGAGCCACCTGGTGCTGGGGCCACGGCGGCCGCGGACAGCTTGGCGACGGAATCATCCGGGACTGGTCGCTGGTGCCGACCAGGGTGATCGCGCCCTAGTCGGCCAGCGCCGCGGCGACCCGGATCTCTTGAGTGAAGCGCGCGCCGCCGATGGAGGCCGCCAGCTCGGGTTTGAGGACCTTGATGGCGACCTTGCGCTTGTGCTTGAGGTCCTCCGCGAGGTAGACCGTGGCCATGCCGCCCTGCCCGAGCTCCCGCTCGATGGTGTAGCTACGGCCAAGTGCGGCGGTGAGGCGGTCGGGGACGGTCATCGGTTGGCCTCATCGACGGCGCGCTTCATCTGGTCGACCCAGTTCGGGACGACGCGCAGGTAGCTCGCAGGCCGGGGAACGGCACCCTGGAGGTAGATCAACCCGCCACCCGGCCCCTCGGCGAACGATGGGCCGTTGGTGTCCCGGAACTGGGGCGCGTCGGCCCACCACCCGCGGTTCTGTGCCGGGGGATCGAGTCGGGGGT
>JAHEFN010000345.1 GCA_024640185.1 Gemmatimonadota bacterium
ATGCTGGTGGCCATTTCGGTCTTCACCATCGTCATGATCGGCCTTTTGAATCTGCTCGACAACTCGACCCGGGTGTCCAAGATCGAGGCCGCCCTCGCCGACACCCAGGAGAACGTGCGCTACGCCACCTACCACCTCATGCGAACCGCGCGGATGATGGGCGGCTCGATTCTGCCCTTTGCCCGCGGCGGCGGCTCGGGCAACGCCTGGGCGGCCGGCGAGGTCCGGAACAACGTGGGGAACAGTCAGACCATCTTCGGGTCCACCGTCGACACCATGGCGGGCAGCGATGTGCTGATCATGCGCGGGTTCTTCGACGTCGCACCGTTCTTCATCCGCCAGACCGATGTCGTTCCGGGAGCGCCGGGGACGGTCACCATCCGCGAGCACACCGGCCCGGTCGGCGCCGAGCGGGTGATCAACGATCTCACCCAGTACGCGACCCTCGGGACCGACATCTTCGCCGGTCGCGGTCTGATCATCGCCACCGGTGAGGGCTGGACCCAGGTCACGAGCACCAACCGGGTCGGCGGCCAGTACATCGCCGCCCAGATCACCACCGACACGGGGGTAACCGGCACCTCGCCGAACCGCACCCTGGTGCTGACCTTCGACGCCCACGCCGACTGGAACGTGCTCAACCCCAACGGCGCCGCGGTCGGGGGCAGCGACCCGTCCTTCCGGGCGTCGCGGGCGGGGATCCTCGAGGCCTTCGCCTACTACGTCGACCCGCAGCTGGTGCTGCGCCGGATCTCGGCCCAGAACCCGGGCCGGGGCGAACCGGTGGCGGTCAACATCGGCAGTCTGCAGATCGCCCTCGGGGTCGACCTCGACGGCGACGATTTTCTCAACCCGGCAACCGAGTGGGTGGTCAGCCCGACCCTGGTCGGCGCCCTGCAGGGCAACGGCGCCGTCGCCATGCGGATCAGCGTTCTCGGGCGAACGCCCTTCGAGGTGATGGACTGGACCGAACCGGCGGTCACCTTCGCCGGGGCCGGCGACATGACGGTGCCGACGGCCGGCTCGTCCGGCCCGCGGCACGCCAGGTGGCGCCGCATGGAAGTCGCGGTGGCGCTGCGGAACTTCATGTGAACGAAGATAGAAGGATCATCATGGCTCAGGACCCACAGACCCACGTGTCGGATGCGCCGGGCGGCGGCGAGCGGGGGGCGGCGATCATCATCGCCCTCATGGTTTCGCTGGTGCTCGCTTTTCTCGGTCTCGGTCTGCTGCTGCAGACCTCCCTCGGGATGCAGGCGGCCGGTACCGACCGCTGGGTCGTCCGCGCCCTCTATGCGGCCGATGCGGGCACCCAGGCCGAGATCGTCACCCTGGCGACCGGCGCGGTCGGCATGGGCACCTTCGTCCTCAACGACGATGCGGGCCTGCCGGGGATGCTCGCCGGCCAGTACACCGTCAACGTGACCGATGTCTGCGAGCTGCAGCCGCCGTCGGAAGCGGTCGATCCCGAGACCGGCGTGTCGTGGGACACGAGCTTCAGGGCGCGGCACTTCTTCTTCCGAAGCGGGGCCACCCGCGACGCCGGCGTCCTCGTCGGTCTCACCCAGGCGGCCATCACCCAGGATGTGACGATCATGCCCATTCCAGTCGACAACATCTTTCCCGCGACGACCTGTTACTGAGGGGGCGGCGATGACTCATCAACACTGCAGGAACTGGTTGATCGCGGCGGTGATCCTCGCCCTGTGCGCGACGGGCGCGGTGGCCGACGACCGCGACTTTCTCCGCGAACGGGCCGCCAAGCCGAACATCCTGATCCTTCTCGACACCTCGACGTCGATGATCGGGACCTCGGAGGCCCGCTCCGAGTTCACCGAGGGCGCCGGCCCCGCCAACGTCGACTTCGGCATGCTGCCGGGCGGCGGCGACGACCCGCGTTCCCGGATGGGCATCGCCAAGGCGGTGCTGCGGGACTTTCTCCAGAACGTCACCGACGCCAACTTCGCCCTCGCCGGCTATCAGTACCAGATGCCGGAGGACGGCGGCTCGCTGGTCAACCCGTTCCCGGCCAAGCACTGGACCTACGAGGCCCTGAGCGGCGACGACTTGGGCTTTCTCGAGGAGGGCCTGACCTACCGGATCGGCTGGGCGGAACGGACCCGTCTGCCGTCGCAGACCCTGCGGCTGCTGGTCAACCCGGCGGACTACTCGCGGAGCACCCTGCTCGGCTACAACCCCTACTTCCACCCCGACTCGACCAACGCCAACTACATCCCGCCGCACCTGAGGTACGGACCCATCGAGGCCCCCGATCTCAACCCGGCGAACCCCTACGCCATGCTGCCGATCTACCTCATGCGCAACTGTGAGACCGACGATCTCGACGGTCTCGGCAAGGACTGCGGGCTGCGGGTCTTCCCGTACTACACCTCGTTGACCCTCGCAGGCACCACCGACCACCACGAGTGGACCTCGAGCTTCGACAACTGCGACCCGACCACCGCCCCGGACGCCGGCGGCAGCGATGACGGCTGCCGCTCCGACTGGGAGGTCTTCATCGGTTCCGGCACCCAGGTCGAGCAGTGGGTCCGGCGGGCGCACATCGAGGTGCCGACCTCCGTCGGGGCCGCCGCCAACCACCCCATCGGCGAGGACACCTCCGGAGTGATGTCCGGCAACCGGGAGGTTTTAGAC
>JAHEFN010000346.1 GCA_024640185.1 Gemmatimonadota bacterium
GAAATTCGCCTGACTCCGGACTCGGTCGACCCGGGCGACTTCTTCCTTTCCCCCGACCGGAGCCAGATCGCCTTCGCGATCGACTTGCCGAGCGGCGACCGCGACGTGGCGGTGATGCCGGTGTCGGGGGGTGAGCACCGGGTCCTCTCGACCGGCGGCAATAATATCGACTACCGGTGGAACCCGACCGGGACGATGATCGCGTTCCAGACCAATCGCCTCGGCAACACCGACATCTGGGTGGTGCCGGCCGACGGCAGCGCCCCGGCACGACCGGTGACCGACTGGCCCGGGTTCGAGAACCTGACGGACCCGGCATGGACCGCCGATGGCGAGGCGCTGATCATCGATGCCGACCGGAACAACGTCCTGGGTGACCTCTGGCGGGTTCCGCTCGACGGCAGCGAGGCGACCCAGCTCACCTCGGGCACTCCGGTCAACAGCGCCACGTTCTCGTGGACCCACCCCGACGGCGAGATGGTGGTGGCGACCATCGGTGAGGATACCGAGTTCATCAACAAGTCGCGGCTCCCGGATGGCACACTCCAGCCTTGGAAGGTGGGTTCGGACGACGCGGTGATTAGCCTGCCGGGATGGAGCGAGGACGGCGCGCGCTACGCACTCTTCATGCAGCTCGGCGGTCGGAGCCGGGTCGAGGTCCGCAACGATGCCGACGATGCGCTGCTGGGGACCGTCACCGACTCACTCGGCCGGGTCGGGTGGCGCGACTTTTCCCCCGACGGCAGCCAATTGCTGACCTTCATCTTTGCCGGCGGCAACTCCGAGGTGGGGCTCTTCGACATCGCGACCGGCGTACACACGCGGCTCACCAACACCCCCGAGAACGAACCGATCGCCCGGTGGGCTGCCGACGGCGAGTCGATCATCCTCCGCCGGGTGTTCGTGTCGCAGCAGGTGATGGTGGCGGATGTCTCGAAGGTGGTGGGTGGGAGCGAGTAGCCCGCCTCCCTACCACTCCACGCTCACGCCGATGCTCGGCAGACGACCCAGGCCGGTGTCCAACAACACCGCCTGGGTTTCGTCGTCCCACTCGTAGCGAGAGGCGTTGGCCCGGCCATAGATGTTCTGCACGTCGAGGTAGGCCACCAGTTGCACGCCACGCCACGCCCAGCGTCGGTCGATCCGGATGTCGAGGGCATGGAAGGTCGGCAGCCGGGGCCCGGCGTTGTAGCGGGCGAAGTCCGGCGTCGCTCGGAGCGGGCCATCGAGCACGAACGGCGTGGTCGGCGCCCCGGTGGCGAAGCGGAACTTGGCGCCGTACTCCCACGACGGACTCGGCCGCCACCCCGCCGCCAGGGTGGCAATCACCCTGGTGTCGTAGGCGCCGGGCCGGGTCACTCCATCGAGCCCGGTGAATTCCACCCTCCCCACGCTCACCGATGCCAGACCGTAGACCGGCACCTCACTGAACCGCTTCTGGCCCAGCAGCTCCACGCCGTAGGCGCGGCCGGTCGCCACCGAGGCGACCGGCTCCAGCGCGAAGGGGATGTCGGTCTGGGCGTCGCCGAAGCCACTCGGTGCCAGCACCGCCTGCGGTCGGAAGAGCCGCGCCGGGTAGTCGGCGTAGCGCTTGAGGTAGCCCTCCACCTGGAATCGCAGGTCGGTCCGCGGGCGGTGTTCGAGGCCCACCACCGCCGCATCGACCCGGAACGGGGCGAGCCGGTCGGGATTGTCGGGATCGCCTGCGAGCCAGAGGAACGCCGGTGCCTGCCAGTAGCGGCCGCCACGGAGGGCGAGTGAGGTGCGATCACCGAGCGGCACGGTGAAGGAGAGCCGCGGCGCCAGCCGACTGCCGTCCGCCAGAAAGGCAAACTCGTCGATACGACCACCCAGCGTGACCGATGCCCCTTGTGGCAGTCGCGCCGTGAGCTCGGCGAAGCCGCCTCCCTGCCACGCGGTGAACGAGGTGTCGACGGTGAGCGGTGCCGGGGCTCCGGCGGCATCCCGGCGCACGGCACCCGGGAGGTCAACGTCATACCGCAGGGCGCCGTGGCGGGTCACTTCGGCCCCGAGGCGTAAGGAGATGGCCTCGGTCAGCGCGTTGCGCACTTCCGCACGGAGCGACGTTGACGACTCGCGCGAACTGTTGGTGAAGAGCAGCCGCTGCAGCGAGTCCCGTTGCAGGGTCTCGAACCGGGTCGCGGCCCGGTCGAGGGTGAGGCGAACCTGGCCTCGGTCGAGGGCTCGGCTCCAGCTCACCCCCGCGATGTAGCGGTCCTGGTTGATGGTCGGGATCCGGCCGTTGTCGCGCCGGTCCTCGGCGGTCTCGTTGTTGAAGGAGATCCGGTCGATCGCCCCGATGCCGGTGAACGAGAGCTGGTCACGATCGCTGAGTCGGGTGGTGATCCGGGTGTTGATGTCCCAGTAGCTCGGCAGGAACGAGAAGCCGGCGAGTGAGAAGAGCAGGTCGAGATAGCTGCGGCGGACCGAGGCGATGAAGGTGGTCCCGTCGCCAACCGGCCCCTCGATGCTCACCCCCAACCCCGTGGCGGAGAGGTTGGCCTTGCCGGCCAGGCGCTCGGTATTGCCGTCGCGCAGACGCACGGCGGTCACCGACCCCGTTCGATTGCCCCACGGGACCCCGAAGCCACCGGCCGAGAAG
>JAHEFN010000347.1 GCA_024640185.1 Gemmatimonadota bacterium
GATGTGCTCGGTGAGGAACTCGGCATCAGTGTCGTGACCGGGGACGTCCAGACCCAGAATGATGCCGACCGCCTCGCCAGGCATACGGAGCGACTGGTACAGGCGGTGGTCACCGGTGGCGCCTGCCACCTCGATGCTCGCCAGGTGCAGCACGCGCTCGACGTTCTCGATCTCGCTGCCACCCGCCTGCTGTTCGTGGAGAATGTCGGCAACCTCGTCTGCCCGGCGAGCTGGGACCTCGGTGAGGACGCCAAGGTGGTCCTCTTCTCGGTGACCGAGGGTGAGGACAAGCCGCTCAAGTACCCGAAGATGTTCCGGGAGTCACGGTACGCGGTGCTCACCAAGATCGACCTCCTCCCCCACGTCCCCTTCGACATCGATCGGGCGGTGGCCTCGGCCCGGCACGTGAATCCCGATCTCCGCTTCTTCTTCACCTCGGCGACGTCGGGGGAGGGGCTGGGGGAGTGGTTCGCCTTCCTCCGGGAAGAGGTCGCTGCTGCCAGCGCCATCACCGCATGACGACCGCCCTCGGATCGATCGTGGCCTATCGGGTGACCGTCACCGGCGTGGTGCAGGGCGTCGGGTTCCGGCCCTATATCCATCGCCTCGCGACCCAGCGCGACCTGGTGGGAACGGTCCGCAATGTCGGTGGCGAGGTGGAGATTCTGGTGCAGGGGGATCGTCGCGCGCTGGACGGCTTCCTGGCGTCGCTGGTCACCGAGGCGCCCGCCCTCGCCAGGGTCGAGGACATCCTGGTGGCCCCCGCCTCGCTCGAGGACCGGGAGGGATTCGTCGTCGCGCCCAGCGAGGAGGTTGGCGGGCGACGGCAACCGGTGTCACCCGACGCCGCCCTCTGTCCCGCCTGCGCGATCGAACTCTTCACCCCCGGCAATCGTCGATACCGGTATCCGTTCATCACCTGTACCGAATGTGGCCCGCGGTTCACGGTCATCGAGAGCCTGCCCTACGATCGGGCACGGACCAGCATGGCGCGGTTCACGATGTGTCCGTCGTGTGAGGGGGAATATCGGAACGTGGCCGATCGTCGCCATCACTCCCAGACCAATTGCTGTCCCGCCTGTGGCCCGCGGCTCTGGTTCGAGGACGGGGCGGGTCCCGTCACGGCGGGGGAGAGCACGGCGGTGATCATGGCGGCCGCCAGCATGCTGGCGGCCGGTGGCATCGTCGCCCTTCGGGGATTCGGCGGTTTTCAACTCGCGGTCGACGCCACATCGACCCCCGCCGTGGAGCGTCTCCGTCGGGCCAAGCATCGCGAGACGAAGCCGTTTGCCATCATGGTCCGTTCCGTGGCTGAGGCGAGGCAGCATGCCGAGGTCGACGCGGCCGAGGCGGACGCCCTCTCCAGCCCCGCCCGTCCGGTGGTCCTGCTGCGCACGCGGGCCGACGCCCGGATCGCCGCCGGGGTCGCTCCCGGACTCGACACGGTCGGGGTCCTGCTGCCATCGACGCCACTGCACCACCTCCTCCTCGATGCGGTCGGCGTGCCGCTGGTGATGACCAGCGGCAACAGCACGGACGAACCGATCGCGATCGGCAACGACGAGGCGAGAGAGCGACTTGGCGGCCTTGCCGACGGCCTCTTGCTCCACGACCGAGAGATCATCTCCCGGTATGACGATTCGGTCGTCCGACTGGTTGGTGGGGAGCCGCTCTTCCTGCGGCGGGCCCGCGGTTATGCACCGCTGCCGCTGGCGTTGCCGGTGGCGAGTCCGGTGCCACTGCTGGCGGTCGGGGCCGACCTCAAGAACACCTTCGCCCTCGTCGAGGGCTCCCGCGTGTATCTGTCACAGCATATCGGTGACCTCGAGGACTTCCCGACCCAGGAGCACTTCCGGGACACCCTCCAACGATTCAGGGCACTCTTCCAGGTGGCGCCGGACCTCGTGGTGCGCGACCTCCACCCGGGCTATCACTCCACCCGCCTCGCGGACGATCTTGCCCCATCCCGGGTCATCGCCGTCCAGCATCATCATGCCCACGTCGCGGCGGTGCTGGCCGAGCATGGCGCCGTGGGGCCGGTGCTGGGGGTCGCCTACGACGGCACCGGGTACGGCGACGACGGCCTGGTGTGGGGCGGGGAACTCCTGCTCGCCGACCTGACGGGCTACCGACGGCTCGCCCATCTGCGCTACGCGCCGCTGCCCGGTGGCGACCTCGTCGCCCGGCAGCCATGGCGTGCCGCGCTCGGCTACCTCTCCCTCGATCCCGACGCGTCGTCGGCCTTCGCGCTGGCCTTCCTTGGTGTCGACCCAGCGGCTCGCGCGTTGGCGACGCTGCAGATCACGCGGTCGATCAATGCGCCGCGTGCCTCGTCGATGGGCCGTCTCTTCGATGCTGCATCCGCCGTCCTGGGACTGCGGCGTCACTGCGGCCATGAGGGCCAGGCCGCCATGGAGCTCGAGGCACTCGCTGGCCGCCTGGTGGGGCACCCCTTGCCGTTCCCGCTGCGGCCGGGGACCGACGGGGTGTGGGAACTTGACCCGCTCCCGTTGCTGACGGCGCTCGGCGCCTATCGAGCGCGAGGTGACGATCCGCCACAACTGGCGGCGGACTTCCACGCCAGCCTGATCGTCGGGACCGAGGAGATGGTCACCGCG
>JAHEFN010000348.1 GCA_024640185.1 Gemmatimonadota bacterium
ATGGATGTGCGCTGGATCGTGGCGGCCTCGCCCGATGGCGGCTGTGACGTGACCATCATTCACAGCTGGAACGGGCCGCGGTGGCCGTTGATCGGCGGACTTGCTGCCTCACTGGTCATCGGCCCGATCTTCATCCATGGGATCGCCTCGCGGACCCTGGCCGGCATCGCCCGCGTGGCCGAGGGCTCCCGATGAGGCGCCGGGTGGTGATCACCGGCCTCGGTCTGGTCACCCCGATCGGCATCGGCCGTGACGCCGTCTGGCAGCGGCTCCATCAGCCCCATTCGGCGATTGCCACCATCACCCGATTCGATCCGTCGCCGTTCCGTTCGCGCGTCGCCGCGCAGATCGACGACTTCGACCCGGTGGCGGCCCTGAGCGCCCGGACCGCTCGACGCACCGATCGGTGCTCCCAGTTGGCGCTCGCGGCAACACAATTGGCGCTCGACGATGCGCGCCTTGACCTGGCCGGCGAATCGCCCGAGCGTGTCGGCGTGATGATGGGCACCGCGCTCGGCGGCATCGGGTTCGCGGAAGAGGAGAACAGCAAGTACCTGACGGGCGGCCTGCGCGCCGTCGATCCCCTGCTGGCGCTGACGGTGTTCGGCGGGGCGGTGAGTTGCAACGTGGCGATCGCCCACGGCATCACCGGGGCCAACTCGACCAACGCGATGAGTTGTGCCTCGGGCACCATGGCGATCGGCCAGGGCTTCCGCGCCGTCGCCACCGGCGAAGCCGACGTGATCCTCGCCGGTGGCAGCGACGCGCCGCTCTACCCACTCTGCTTCGGCGCCTTCGCGATGATTCGTGCGATGAGCTCACGCAACGACGATCCCACCACGGCGTCACGGCCATTCGACCGGGGCCGTGACGGCTTCGTGATGGCCGAAGGCGCCGCGGTGCTCGTCCTCGAGGCGCGAGACCGCGCCATCGCACGGGGTGCCCGGATCTACGGCGAGGTTGCCGGCTTCGGCCTCACCAACGACGCCCACCACATGACCCAGCCACGCCCCGACGGCCGCGAGGTGGTCCGGGCGATGCGGTCGGCCCTGGCCGATGCGGGGGCAACCGCGGCTGAGGTCGACTGGGTCAGCGCCCACGGTTCCTCCACCACGCTCAACGATGCCAGCGAGGCCACGGCGATCCGCACCGTCCTTGGTGACGAAGCCGACCGGATCTGGGTCAGTGGCAGCAAGGGATGGCACGGGCATGCCCTCGGGGCGAGCGGCGCGATGGAGACCGCCATCGCGGCGATGAGCTTGACGGAGGGATGGATCCCCGGGCTGCTTCACTGTGACGAACCGGTCACGGAGGGCCACCTCCGGTTCGCGCCAGTCGAAGGGGTCCAGACGACCCCCCGGTCGGTGCTCAAGAACTCGTTCGGGTTCGGCGGTGTCAACGCGGCGCTGCTGCTGCGGCGGTCCGCGGACTAGATTGGGCCGTTGACGAGCGAGCCCGTCCTCGCGCCGTACCGTGATCGCCGTTCCCTGTTCCCCATTCCCTGTTCTCCTTCGTACTCCAGGAGTCCCTGCCATGTCGGATACCATCCGCCGCGCCACCGCCGAGGCCTTCGGCACCTTCGCCTTGATCTTCTTTGGATGCGGAGCCGTGGTGATGCAGTCGTTCCCCGACGCCCGCTTCGGCATCATGGGCATCGCGCTGATCCACGCCGTGGTCCTCTCGGTCGCCATCTCGGCGACGATGGGCATCTCGGGTGGGCATCTCAATCCCGCCGTGACCCTCGGCCTGCTGGTGGTCCGCCGGATCACCGTGGCCACTGCCGCCGTCCACGTCGCCGCACAGCTGGTCGGGGCGGTCGCCGCGGCCTGGGCCGTGACCCAACTCCTTCCGGCGAGTGTCGGGGTGCTCTCCAACTGGGGCACCCCGACGGTGACCTCGCAGCTGACCTTCGGCGGCGCCATCGCCCTGGAGGCGGTCGGCACCTTCATGTTGATGAGCGCCGTCATGGGCACCATCGTCGCTGACGCGGCCCCGAAGATCGGCGGCTTTGGGGTCGGCCTCACCCTGATCTTCGTGATCATGGTGATCGGGCCGCTGACGGGTGCGGCGGTCAATCCGGCCCGCGCCTTCGGACCAGCCCTGCTCACCGGCAGCTGGACGGCCCAAGCGGTCTGGTGGATCGGACCGATCGTCGGCGCGGGGCTGGCGGCGTTCCTCTGGGACAAGGTGCTGCTCGCTCGCAAGGCCTGACGGGCGACGGGTGACCATGGACGAGAGGGAGGCCGGTTCCCGGGCGGGAACCGGCCTCCCTCTCGTCGTTGGCCCGGCCTCAGCCCTGACCGATCAGCCGTTCCCCTGCTTCCAGAGCTTCAGGGCATACCCCAACAGCACCACGGCCACGATCGCATAGGCCACCATCATGTATCCGCCGTTGTCAGGCATCGTTCGTCTCCTCGATCATGCGCCGCGCGCCGATCCCGTAGCGTTGCATCACCAGGCCGAGGTACAGCAGGGTGAAGACACCGAACGAGGTGAGCAGGGTGCGCAACATCTCCCACGGCAGTGACGGCGTATCGGGCTTCGCCACGACCGGGGTGGGGTGGATGGTGCTGAACAGGTACACCGTGAGGTGAATGAAGGGGACCAGGATGAG